>DAOURD010000144.1:0-4975 GCA_030625295.1 Desulfobacterales bacterium
GCACCACAGTGGCCACCAATGCGCTGCTTGAAAGAAAAGGAGCAAGGGTGGCCTTTCTTACTACCAAGGGTTTCAAGGATCTCCTCTATATTGCCAGGCAGCAAAGGCCCAGGCTTTATGACTTTGATTGTGCGCGGTCAAGGCCTGTGGTTACCCGGGATCTGTGCTTTGAGATTTCTGAACGCCTTGCCCCTGACGGGACGGTTATCTTGCCTCTGTCGCAAACCGATGCAGCCACTGTAGCAGATCACATCATAGAAGCAGGGGCAGAGGCAGTGGCGATTTGCCTCCTGTATTCTTACAAGAACCCTGCTCACGAGATTCTCCTTGAAGAGGAATTTACAAAGAGAGGAATTCTAGTATCGAGGTCATCTGAAATCATCCCCGAGTTCAGGGAGTTTGAAAGGGCCTCCACCACAGCCATAAATGCCTTTGTCCAGCCCGTCGTGCATACTTACGCGGAAAAAATACGCGAGGCGATCCAGGCTGTGGGAGGGCCTCTTGACTACTACATTATGAAATCTGGGGGTGGTGTGGCAACATCGAGGGAAGTATTCCCGGTGGAGATGTTGCTATCCGGTCCGGCGGGCGGCGTTTCGGGGGGCCTCTTGCTCGGAAAGCGCATGAAAAGAAAAGATTTGATCACCTTTGACATGGGTGGCACGAGCGCAGACTTTTCGGCCATTGTAGACTACGCCCCTCTGTGGACAGAGGAAGGGGAGATCGACGGACTCCCCATCCGGCTCCCCATCCTTGATATCACCACCATAGGAGCAGGCGGGGGATCCATTGCCTGGGTGGACAAGGGCGGGGCACTACGCGTAGGCCCACAGAGCGCGGGTTCTGAGCCGGGTCCTGCCTGCTACAACCGGGGCGGGAAACTGCCGACTGTGACCGATGCAAACCTTCTGTCCGGGATTCTCGACCCAATCTCCTTTTTGGGGACCGATATTAGCCTCAACCCTGACAAGGCCAGACAGGCATTTGAACCACTTGCAGCATCGGCTGTCCTGAGTGTGGAGGAGGCCATTCTCGGCGTGCGCTCTGTAGTCAATGCCAACATGCTGAGGGGGATTCGAAGGACGACGGTAGAAAAGGGGATCGATGTTAGGTACTGCACCCTGCTCGCCTTTGGCGGTGCTGGCCCCATTCATGCGGCAGAGCTTGCAAGGGAACTCGGGATAAGGGAGGTACTGGTCCCGCCTATAGCCGGCATGTTCTCGGCCCTGGGGATTCTCCTTTCGGAGGTAAGGCTTGATTTTGGCGAAACCCTCATTGCCAGATGGAACACCAAGACCCAACAGGAAGTGGACAGCATATTGAAACGGTCCAAAGAAAAGGCCATGAGGTCTCTGGCCCGCCAGGCCCTGGATCACAAGGATACGGGTTTTAGGTCCGTTCTGGATATGCGGTACGAGGGCCAGAGCTTTCATCTCCCCATAGCCTACAGAAAGGAAGCCGACATGGCAGAATGCTTCCACCAAACCTTCAAGAAGCGATATGGATATGCACTGGAACAAGGGCCTCATGTGGAAGTTGTTACGGTGAGGCTTTCAGCCGTGACCTCAAGGGATGAGATCGCCCTGCCAGGGGTCAAGTCCTCTGCAACGTGCCAACCGACCAGCAAAAGAAAAATCCTGCTTTCATCAGGATGGGAGACTGCACCGGTATACTATCGAGGCCACCTTGGGTCATCCTTTCACAACCATGGACCCCTGGTGATTGAAGATGAGGGATGCACCGTGTTTGTACCACCCGGCTGTGAAATCTCTATAGAAGAAAACAGTTGTCTCAAGATTTGGATTGATGATTGATGATTGATGATTGAATAAAACAAATCAACAATCAACAATCGAATAACGATAATCGGAGATGAAAAAATGGCTCTACTTGACCCAGTAACCCTTGAAGTCTTCAAGCACCTCATCTTAGCCATCCCCGAGGAGATGGGGGCCAATCTCAGGCGAACTGCCTTTTCTCCCAATATCAAAGAACGTCTGGATGAAAGCTGTGCCCTGTTTGACTCCAAAGGCCGCCTTATTGCTCAGGCCGAACATATCCCTGTGCATCTTGGTGCAATGCCCTTGGCTGTTGAGGCGGTAGCGGCCGATTTCGCGGAGCTATCTCCCGGTGATCAGGTGATTGTAAACGACCCGTACCGGGGAGGCTCTCACCTTCCGGACATCACCCTGATCGCACCTTTTTTCTGGCAGGGAAGACTTAAGGGATATGCAGTCAACCGTGCCCATCACGCAGATGTGGGCGGGAAGACCCCAGGATCCATGCCAGGGACAAGCAGTACCCTTTATGAAGAGGGGATCGTGATCCCCCCTACCCTATTTGTACGAAATGGCCTCATACAGGAGCGGGTGCTGAAGGTGTTTGAAAAAGAAACCAGAAACCCGACTGAGCGGATCGGGGACTTGAATGCCCAGGTCGGGGCCAACCGTCTCGGGGTGTCCAGATGCATTGATTTTATCCGCCGCTACGGCGAGGTAGCCTTTGATAGCTTTGTCGAGGCCATTATCGATTATTCGAGATCAAGGGTGGCAGCTCATCTCTCGGCGCTTCCTGACGGGGTGTCTGAGGCATCCGACTATCTGGATGGGGAACTAAGGCCAATTCCTATCAGAGTCAAAGTACGCCTTCAAAAGGAGCGATTTGAAGTCGATTTTACAGGAACCGCACCCCAATGTGAGGGAAATGCGAACGCACCCATCAGCGTGACCAGGTCGGCTGTCTATTATGTCCTAAGATGCCTTCTGCCTGCCGATGTCCCGCCCAACCATGGATGTTACGAAACTGTGCACGTGGTGGCGCCCGAAGGCTCGCTCCTTAATCCACGGCCGCCAGCGGCTGTCAGTTCCGGAAATGTAGAAACCTCCCAGAGGATTGTTGACGTACTCCTGCTTGCCCTAAAGGATCTTCTCCCTGACCACATCCCGGCCCAAGGCCAAGGTACCATGAACAACCTTGCCTTGGGATGGAAGGGAAAGACCTATTACGAAACGATCGCAGGCGGTATGGGTGCAGGTCCACGGTGTAATGGAGCAAGCGCCGTCCAGGTCCATATGACCAACACGGCCACCACACCGACCGAGGTCCTGGAGACCGCCTATCCTATACGGGTGCTCAAGACAAAACTGAGGGAAGGATCAGGTGGCACTGGCCTCCATACAGGAGGGATGGGGGTGACCCGTGAACTCCTTTTCCTTGAAGACGCTGTCGTATCCATTCAATCGGAAAGAAGGCGTTTTCCGCCCAGAGGAATAGCCGGGGGCGGTGATGCAAGATGCGGCTGCAATCTTCTGAGGCGCACGGATGTGACTGAAGTGCCCCTTCCGGGCCGCACTACTTTCCAGGCGTCCAAAGGGGAGACTATCATCATCAATACGCCCGGTGGCGGTGGTTGGGGACGATCACCCTAAGAATCCTTCAACTCCAGATTCCAGTACAGATAATCTCGCCAGGACTCGGGAACAGTCCTGACGCCAATGGTGATCATAAGGAAGGGTACCCAGTCGGGCTTTACGGGTTTCTTGAGAAGCTTGAAACCTGCCTCCTTGAGAGTCCTGGCTCCCTTTCTCCCGTTACACCTGTAACAGCACGTGACAATATTGCTCCACTCGGTCTTTCCCCCGTATCTCTTGGGGACCACATGATCAAAGGTTAGATCTTGGGATTCAAATCCGTGTCCGCAGTACTGGCATTGGAAATTGTCTCGGGCATAGATGTTTGCCCGGGAAAATTTGATATCTTTTTTCCTGTACCTCACGTATCTGAGCAGGCGAAGGACTGCCGGGAGTTTGATAGCAAAGGTGACCGAGCGGATCTCTCTGTCGTACTGCTCCAGCACCTCCACTTTTTGCAAGGTGAGAAGTCTTATGGCCCTTTTCCAGTCAATTACCTTTAAAGGCTCAAAAGTGGCATTCAGTAGTAGCACCTGCTCCATGATATCCTTCCCACAGTCTCTCCAGGCCCAAAATTCAGAATTCTCGGAAACCCTTTCAGTAAAACTTTATCCGCTTTATTATTGATTTTGAGGGCATTTGTCAAGTTCTGTTTCTATGTGCTTTTCATGTCGGAAAGGAGGAAGCAACAACAGATTTTTTGTTGACTCTGTTTGAGCATTTGTGTAATGTGTGAAACAAAAGATAGCGAAGCTTCGCCTCAAACCGACGAGGCTCCGCGATGCTGGATACTGGATGCTCGATGCTGGATAGACAAAAAAAGCATTCCTTGTTTTATCCAGTATCCAGGGACCAGAATCCAGTATCTGCTTATCTCCTCGACCTGAGTGTATTACAAAAACTTGACACAAATTTTAAGATCTTAGCCTATATAGACGGCTAGATGGGAGGTCGTTCAGCGGTAGGACTGCGGACTCTGACTCCGCCAACCAAGGTTCAAATCCTTGCCTCCCAGCCATTAAAAAAGGCACAAAGAAAAAGGGGTTAGCTATTTGGTTGGTTAGCCCTTTTTTCGTTGATATCGTGGATTGTAACCGTTTTTGTAACCTTTTGGGCCTTTAGGTACGCCTCTTGCCTTTGTGCTGCCAGCTTCAGGGGCAGAAAGCTTTGGGCTCAGGTCTTCATTTTTGACACTTCATTCCTGACAGATATGTACGTCTTCTTAAGAACGATGCCATTCACCTGGCCTCCGCGGTTGAGATCAAGGCCGCTATACGATGTCCCCCATTCCGGTCCCCCATTCCAAGGGGGTAGCCAGTAAAGCGAGGCTTAACGGATCCACAGTATCTCGATCAAATCACGCACCTTTTTGAATTCTGGATCGCCAGTTACCAAGATGGCTGAGTGCTCGAGAGCACTGGCCAAGGCAAAACAATCGGCATATGAAATGGGATATTCGGCTTCCGCTCCCTCTTCTTTTTGGAAAAACGCCAAAAGCGCATGGCTGTCGAACAGGTACCGCGATTTCATTCGGCGAAATCCTTTCTTCGCTCTTTGAGCAGTTC
>DAOURD010000308.1:0-3313 GCA_030625295.1 Desulfobacterales bacterium
AATTTGGGCCGGTAAAAATCATTTCTCCAAACGTCCATTTTAAAGAAAAGTCGTGCCGACCAAAAGTCCCGGATACCTGACTTCGCTGGGTGATCCACCTCGTCTGCCGGCTGTTGTAATCCACCCCCTTGTCAATGGCGAACTGGAGATACGTGACCACGGCCCTGCCTTTGTCCTCGCCAAGCTCAGCGATGATTTGGGGTTTGAGGCGGTTGAGCTCCTCAACAAGCGTCAGGTGGCCAAGGAGCTGGCGCGGGGTGAACATGTCGCACCAGCGGGTCATGCCTGCGCGTAACGGTTCCTTGGTCTTGTGCGCAAGCGGGATGTTTTCCGTTGGAATCAGACCTGCTTCATCCCAGCGGTCCCAGTTGTGCCGGAGGCATAACTCCGCCCGTTTCAGGGCGTCCAGGTCAGTCTCGTTGACTGGACGGAAGAAACGAACTTTCTCGGTCTTGATCTCACCTTTTTTTGTACCGCTCTTGTAGCTCTGGGGCCGGCCGTGCTTGTCCAGCTTTGGCTGGAAGCGAACTGCTACTATGCAGTAAAGCCTGTCCTGCCATGTGCCATGCTCGCTCTCTCCCCGGGCCTGGTGCTTGATCTCGTCGGCGCCAATGGCCTGTCGGCAGTGAATACAGGCGCCGATGCCCCGTTTGACCGTGGCAAAATTCGGGTCTTCACCGTTCGGCCCCTTGCCCTTGGTGACGCGATAGGTGCCAAATCGCACGGTGCCGTTTTGCGCCAGGCCGTCAGTAATGATCTTCACACCCCACTCCTTGCCAGCCTCCTTGGAGAGCCAGCAGGTGTTTAAAAGCGGCGCCTCACCACCGCAGTGCGGACAGGTCACCTGGCGGCAGTAGAGAAAACCGTCCAGTGTTTCGCTAAGAAAATTTTCGATTAGGTCCGGACATTGGGAAAGGTAGGACTTTAAGACGTTATGCTCGATTTCCGGTAGTGTGGAAGCGGGGAAAAGGTCGAGGAGCTGTTCTACCATGCGGTCTCGCATCTTGTTTCCCCAATATTCAATGTCCTCGGCAAGGCGTGTGCCAAATCGGCGAGGATAATCAAGTGTAGCATGAAGAATGACCGAAGCGACCGGGTTCAACTCATTGGCAATAACATTATGACCAAGGCGCAATGCTTCAAATGGAATGGAACCTCCACCAGAAGTTGGATCAAGGATAGTAAAGCCACTTGGCGCTTTTGTGCTTGGGGCATTTGAATATGCTCTTGAGTACCCGTATTTATCATCAGAGGTTCTGAGGCCATGGACTGTTTCCCATGTGATACGTTCCTTCCCCCACGCCGGATCAGCCGCCACCATCCTGACCGGCAAGACATCCCCTTCCCGGGGAAACGGTTCAGAAATCGACCGGGATTCATCCTCCCAGCGCATCAACACTGGATCGTTGGCCAGTGATGAATCTGCCTCCTTGAGTTGGGCAATAGTCTCGCGGTTTGTTGCCCGCCGCTTGTTCTCCTTAACAAGCATCTGGAGCATCTTGTCGTCCACAACCAGCTCCTTAGTGCCGTCATCGCTCGTGGAAATCATGCCCAGTATTTTGCCGGTGAGCGTCCATACCTGGCCGTTAATCCCGATCACCTGCTTTTCAATGCCGAGCTGGCGCAAAAACCACTCAGGATCAGTGTCCGCTGGCAGGAGCGAGGCCAGGATGGCCGCCCGGCTGGGGGTCAACGGCCGCCTCGCCCACCAGACGTGGAGAAAGTAAAGAGGCGGCAGGGCGGAACTGGCGCCACGCTCCCGCTGCGTCTCCGCTCCCACCTGGTGACAGGGGAAACCGGACTCTATGAAGGATGAAGGATGAAGGATGAAGGATGAATCTTTCATCTTCCTCAAAACTCCGTCCTCAGTTTCTCCAGCATACTTTTTACTGCCGGGTCGCGGGGCTGCCCGGCCAACATAAGCTTCATTCCGGCCATAGCCCAACGGTTAGGCGCAGCGCCGAAGCTGGTGATGCGGGAATACCAGTAATTGGCCTCCTCCCTGGTAAAACGGTCGATCCGCCGGGCCAGGAGTTCAACGCGGTCGAGCTCCTTGAGCCGCTCCTGCAGTTTAAAGAGGAGCGCAAGCTTGACGCCGGCCTCCTCGTCCAGCGGCATATTGCCGCGGAATGTAATCCGGGGACCTTTCAGGAACCGGTGCAGCTCTAAAGGGACCCCGGCCCTGTCCTGAACCCGGGTGATAACGGCCCGGATAATCGGCAGGCAACGGAGCTGGACAGGGCCGTATAACAAGCCGCGCTCCTTGAGAACGCTGCGCGCGGCTTTCATATTGGCGGTGTCGTTACGTTCATCAGGCAGAAGCCGCTGCTTGACAATCATGACCGGCATCGGCTTGTCCACATGCTCTGTTATCCGCAATACCCACAGGGCCCAGCTGAGTTCTTTTTGCACGTGGATGACATAGTGTGTTTCCAGATCAACAGCGGCCTTGCCTGGACAGGCTTTCACGTGAGCACGTCTTTTTGCCATAGATTGTCCTTATCGGTTATTCTTGATTTCCCGTACAAAGGCACAGTCATCCAGCGGATCATCAATGTCCAGATATGCCTCGGTGTCATCTCCGCTTTCGGTCAGGTCGGCAATGACCTCAAAGAGCTCGGCCAGGTCCTTCATCGATTCCGATGGCACGTCAGAAAGGCTGAGGCGGAGTCTGCCGCCCTTCGGCAATACAAGTTCGGTGAGATCCATATCGTCGATAAAGGACTTGCCTCCGCGGTTGTACAGGGAACCAATACGCCGCAGCAAGGGCATAATAACATTGGCCCCAGCCCTGCCGCTGAGACTGAAGGTCTTGCTGGGCTGATCAATCCACCCTTTCTCTGAGGCCTTGGCAGGTGTAATGATGACATCGTCAGCTTCCGGGGTAAAAAATACTGCCTTGGTGCCGGAAAGAAGCTGGTCAGGCTTGTCATCCTGGCTGGCTTTCCCTTTAAATGCCATGGCCTTTTCGCCTTTTACAAGATCAGAAACCGCTTCGTTAATGGTTTTATGGGGTATGTCCCCATACTTTCTCGCAACAGCTTCTTTAATCTCCATAACAGAGGCCACCTGCTTGTCGCCGAGGGCATAGCGAACCCAGTCCTTTACCCTGGTGAGGTCAGGACCGCCCTCCGGTGTCCAGCCACGCTGGCGGGCGCCGTTCGGGTTGACCAGGGAATAGTCTCTGCTCAGGTCGAGGTTTAAGGGCAGATCTCCTGTCTCCTTACTGTAAAATTCGTCAGGCTCGATGTTCTCATCCGAGCCCATATGAAACAAGCACCAGACACCACGCTGCACACCGGAACGGATAAGC
>DAOURD010000216.1:0-4144 GCA_030625295.1 Desulfobacterales bacterium
AATCGTGTGCGCAGCCTAACGCTTTTCACAGCAGACCTGGCTGCCAACAGCTTCAACTTCAATTCTTCCTGGGAAATCCCTTCAGCTTCCCCCAATGGCCCCAGCTCCTTGAGTCTGTTTGTGAAATTCGTTATTAGTTCCACAAACAGAGGTGCCTCGGCGGCCGAAGCCCAATCCAGGGCAAGCCTCTCGGGCTTCACGCCCGCAACCTCCATGACCTTCCTCGTAGCGTGGGCAGCTACTATGGCATCATAATTACCGACCTGGTAATGACATTCGCCAAGTTGTCAACCACCTACAAATACCCCGTCCGTCCCAGCACAGAAAGCCTCAATAATAAACAGAGGATCCATTCTTCCAGTACACATGATCCTGACGGCCCTCATATTTGGCGGGTATTGAAACCGGGCCACGCCAGCAGAGTCGGCTGCCGCATAGCAGCACCAGTTGCAGAGAAAACCGAGTATCTTTGGTTCAAATTTGTGATTTGTCATTTCGCTTCCGCAAAGGCCCTTATCTGGCACAAAATCTGTTCATCGGTAAACCTACCCATCGATATCGACAGGGTAGGGCAATGGGATGCGCATATCCCGCATCCCTTGCATGAAGCCGAGATCGTTTCGGCTTTTTTCTTCTTGCCGACCTTTATCATCCTTATGGCTGAGTAAGGGCAAAGACTCTCACAAATGCCGCATCCTATACAGGTGCTGGTATCAACCGAAGAGACAACAGGCTCAACCGTGACATACCCTTGGGCTAGAGGTATACACGCCTTGCCGGCAGCAGCCCTGGCCTGGGCAATCGATTCAGAAATCGGCTTGGGCCCATGTGCCAAACCACAAAAATAGATACCCTCTACAGAAAACTCAACCGGCCTGAGCTTTGGATGGGCCTCTAAGAAGAATCCGTCACTGGTGAGTGGTATCTTGAGGATCTTTGACAACTCCTCAACCTGAGTCGGTACGATACCCACACTGAGGACCAACAGATCAGGTTCAAGGACGACTTTTTTTTCCAAAATCCTTTCCAAAAATTCAACCGTAATGCGCCCTTTTTCCTCCCTTACATCGGGCGGTTGGTCCTTTTCATAGTGAAAAAAGATTACACCCTTTTCTCTGGCCAATCTATAGTAATCCTCCGTAAACCCGTAAGTGCGCATGTCCCGATAAAGGATATAGATCCTGGAATCAGGGTTTAACTCCAGTATCTTTAGGGCATTCTTTACAGCCTGTCCGCAGCACACCTTGCTGCAATAGGAGAGGTCCTCCCCCCTGGAGCCCACACACTGGATCATCACAATGTCGCTCATCCTTTTTGCCTCTTCAGGTCTGGTCAGTCTCTCTTCCAGTTCACCCTGGGTAATGACCTGTCGTGACTTGCCGTACCGATACTGTTTAGGCTCATAAGGCCTGCCGCCTGTGGCTACAACGATCACCCCGTGCTCTAGGGTTTCGGACCTGCCCTGTGTACGAATTGAGGTAGTAAAGTTGCCCATATACCCTGAGACGTTTTCAACAGAGGCCTGCGTGTACACGTGAATAAGGGGTTCAGACCTTACCTTTGCTTCTGTATCCTGGAGGATTTGCTTCGGATCATCGCCAGAGAGCGTAAATCGCATGTGTCTTAGGTTTCCCCCAAGTTCTCCTGATTCTTCTACCAGAAAGCATTCGAATCCTTGCCCGGCAATACTCAAAGCTGCCGTCATACCTGCCATACCTCCGCCTGTGACCAGGGCCTTCGGGATCACCGGAAGCTGCTGTTCTGGCAAAGGCCGGAGTCCACGTGCCTTGGCCACCGCCATCCTGATCAGGTCCTTAGATTTCTCCGTAGCCTTTTCAGGGAGCATGGCGTGAACCCACGAACAATGATCCCTGATATTGGCCATCTCAAACAGACACGAATTCAGACCGGCGTTTTTCAGGGTTTCCTGAAACAGGGGCTCATGAGTTCGTGGAGTGCAGGCTGCTACCACCACTCGATTCAAGCGATTTACCTTGATCTTTTCAGTGATGGCTTCCTGTGAGTTCTGCGCACAGCTATAAAGATTCGTCTCCGTGAAGACAACATTCTCCAGGGTTGCCGCGTAGTCGGTCGCTGCCTGCACATCGACCACGCCGCCAATATTGGTCCCGCATGAGCAGACAAACACCCCGATGCGGGGCTCTTCCTCAATCTCTATCTCGACCGGGTAGGTCTTGGTCTTTACCTCAGTGCCCCGGACTTCCCTCAATGCCTCGGCAGCGAGCGCGGCCGCGCCGCTCGCATCCGTCACACTCTCCGGGACATCCTTGGGACCCTGAAAGGCGCCAGCCACAAGGATGCCTGGACGGCTGGTTTCAAGGGGAGAAAAGGTCCGGGTGCTGCAAAAATCGTAATGGTTTAAATCTATCCCGGCAGCTTCGGCAAGGGATTTGGCATCCTCAGGCGACTCAAGGCCCTCGGCCAGAACTACCATGTCGAACTTTTCCCTGAAAGGCCTCCCCATCTCACTTACATAGGGGATCTCAAGTAACTTGCCGTTTTCTAAAACATCTGCAACCCGGCTCCGAACAAAGCGGATGCCCTTTTCTTTGGCCCGGAGCCTGGCAGCATCGAACCCCTTGCCCTGAGTCCGCATGTCTATATAGAATATCGTAATCTCAAGATCCGGGTCGTGCTCCTTTGCCACCATGGCTTCCTTGATTGCATACATGCAGCAAACCGAGGAACAGTATCCATTTCCGCACGTGACGTCTCTTACTCCTATGCACTGGAGAAAGGCGATGCGTTTCGGATGCTCTCCGTCAGAAGGCCTGATAACTTTTCCGACAGTGGGACCGGAGGCCGACGTCAGGCGCTCGAATTCCATACCAGTGACTACATCGGGGAGGCGACCATACCCATATCTTGAGAGCACCTCCTCGCTGATACGACCAAACCCCGGAGTAAGTATGACTGCACCCACTTTGAGATCGAGCATCTCTTCTTGTTCGTAAAGGTTGATCGCCTGGGCCTGACAGGCTGATACGCATATCCGGCAGGTTTCGTAATTAAGGAAGAGACACGCTGCGCGATTGATGTAAAAGCTTGCAGGAATGGCCTGGGCATAATCCCGACGCGGATTTTTGGTCAGGGTTAGACCTTGGTCGTAGTCGTTACTGACCATCACAGGACAATACGTGGCACACATTCCGCAGGCCGTGCACAGATCTTCGTCGATAAAGCGGGGTTGTCGGCGCACCCTGGCGGTAAAGTTGCCCACTTCACCCTTAACTGAGATCAGTTCAGCTTTGGTTATGATTCTTATGTTCGGAGACCGGCCGGCCTCAACCAACTTGGGCGCCAGGATTCAGATGGCACAGTCATTGGTGGGGAAGGTTTTGTCCAGTTGAGCCATAGCTCCACCGATAGAACCTCCCTTTTCGATGAGGTACACATAGTAACCCAAACCGGCCAGGTCCAGGGATGCCTGAATACCGGCGATACCCCCACCGACAACCATCACAGATGCTGATTTGCTGTTTTCTGTTTTTTTCATTTTATTAACACTCAGTACAGCACGCTATAGTTTTTCGGATAAATAATTTCAAAAAAATCCGAAATCCGAATTTCGTGGTTAGCGCAAGGTTGCGCCTGACGGCTTGAAAACATTACACTTCGTGTCGAATTTCGAATTTTCCCTATTGCTTGCGTGAAATTCACTTCCTGAAAATCTACATAGTCACATCTCCCGCCTCATAGCCATATCAAAAAGCACCCTTTCTTTCTTTTCCTGAATTCCCAATGCCTCACGTTTTTTCTCAATATGCCGGATCATCATCTGTGCCATCTCTACCGGGTCTTCTTCAACGGCCCACATGCCGCCGTACAGCTCTTCTAATTCCCTGAACAGGTAATCAGTCAAAACCTTGCTCCCTGTGGTCGGAAAGGTTCTCCCGAATACAACGAAGCAGCCACTCGACACAAAGTAGTGACCAATCGATATGGCCTTTTCACTCATCCACTCCGCTGCACAACCGGCCGCAGGTACCTGGCTGATGTCGTCACCCAGGCCCCCTTCACGTACAATTTCGGTAGCAGCTATAAGGATACGGCTGTTGTCCACACAGGAGCCCATATGCAAAACAGGAGGCATACCCACGGTCTCACACACCTCTCTCAGACC
>DAOURD010000236.1:0-3985 GCA_030625295.1 Desulfobacterales bacterium
TGTGGGTTTGGCCTGCCCTGGCGCGACATCCCAAGATGATTTTGGTGCCCATGTAGTCCCGGCCCGCCCTGGCGCGACGTGCTTAAATTAATCTACTAAGCTTATAATCCCGGTCTGGGCCAGGGTCTGGGCCAGGGTTTCGTATTTGCGGCTTACGCCTTGAAAACAGTACGATATTCGTATTTCGGATTTATTCATAGCGCTTTAAGAATCTGCGAATGCTCCCATACCTTACGTCTGTAATTGTGAATCGGGAATCGTTATTCACCTGTACGGAATCAGTACGTTCACCATACGCTTGTTGTTTTTGTCGATAATATGGGACTTTCGAAGCGTCCGCTTCCTTTTTGATGTCTTCTTGGTCAGGATATGGTTTGCATTCGACCTTGAATAGACTATTTTTCCCGTTCCCGTTACCTTAAAGCGCTTTGCAGCACCTCGGTTCGTCTTCATTTTGGGCATTGTTTCTGTCCTCTCTTTATCTTTATCGTCTAATCGTTTAGTCCACAGATTTCGCAGATTACACGGATTACTCTAATCATTATGAAGGATGACGCGAAATCTTGCCAAACCATCAACCCTTAATTCAAGAGCATTCAGGGTTGGGGTGGGGGTGTGAACGGTTACCGAATTTTCGAATAACGATTCATGAATAACGAATAACGAATTTCCGGGGAGTTATTTGGGGGCAAGAACCATGACCATGATGCGGCCCTCTCTCCTGGCTCCCTGCTCCACGACGGCAAGTTCTGATGTTTCTTCAACCACACGTTGTAAAAGCGCTGCCCCGAGGTCTGTGTGGGCAAGCTCTCGTCCCCTGAAGATGATCGTAACCTTTACCTTATCCCGATTCTGCAGGAAACGCTTTATGTGGCGCACCTTAACCTGCAAGTCGTGCTCTCCGGTCATGGGACGTATTTTTATCTCTTTGACTTGAAAAGTTGACTGCCGTTTCTTGGCCTCTTGAAATTTCTTGCTCTGTTCGTACTTGTATCGGCCATAATCCATGATTCGACAAACCGGCGGACTAACATTGGGAGCAACCTCAACCAGATCCAACCCGTGGGATTCTGCTGTTTCCAAAGCCTCCTTAAACGGCACGACCCCGACTTGCTTGCCGTCTAGATCTATCAACCGCACCTCTTTGGCCCGAATCCTTAGGTTTACGTTGATGCGCTTAGCTATATTCTTCACCTCCTTGATGGTTAAGGCGCAAAAAGCATAGCGCAAAGTGCATGGCGTTTTTCTGCTCTCTGGTCTTTCCGCTTTGCTCTCTGCGCCATGCACTATGCGTGACTACCCATGAACGAATTCTTTTTATACTACAAGATGTACCGTTCACACAAGATTTTATGGCGACTTACCCCACAAAAATCGGACGTCGAGAAAGGCATTGTGGCAAGGGCAACCCCAGAAAAGGTTTCTCCTTCATCTGTGGCTCAATTTTTGCCAGAAGCTCGGGCAGAGCCATCTTTCTCTGAGCCCCGTCCCTGGTTCGGACGTTGAGGCACTGTTCTGCAACCTCTCTTGCTCCCAAAACCAAAATATAGGGGATCCATTCTCTTTCCGCATCCCTTATTTTCCGGCCCATGGTGATGTCCCGATCGTCATAGTCGATTCGATATGGCACCTTTTTCAAGACCTGCTTACAGGGGCCATCGAATTTTTCAGACACCGAAACAAGGCGTAACTGAATAGGGGCCAACCAAAAGGGAAATGAGGGCTTTCGTCCTTTCGTCATGGCCATGGCCTGGGTCTCCAGTATAGCGTAGAGGACCCTGTCTATCGAACCGGAGATAGAGGCATGCAAGAGAAGGGGGTACTGTTTTTCCCCATTTTTGTCTACATAGGTTATATCAAATCTTTCGGTATTTTCCACATCTATCTGGACTGTTGATAAGCAGGCCGCTTTGTCCAGAGCATCAATGAAATTGAATTCAAGCTTTGCAACAAAGTAAAAAAACCGTTCGTCCCACAATTCTATCAGGGCCGGGCGGCCACAACAGGAGGTGAGCTCTTCAACAAAGGACCTATTCTGATCAGCAAAATCTCGCACAAACCGTATGGCTACCTCAAAATCGAGCTCAAAGCCTTCCATGCATTGAATGGCCAATTCGGTCTGGCGCAGGAATTCTTCTTTGGCCTGTTCCACGTCCTCGACCAGCGTATGAAGGTCCGGCATGGTAAAGGTTCGTAGCCGTTTTAGTCCAGCCAGCTCCCCAGACTGCTCCCGCCTGAAAGCGTAATGGGCTAGCTCGTAGAGTTTAGATGGCAGGTGGTGGTAGGAAATCTGCATATCATGTTGAATCAGGTATTGCCCAAAACAGGCTGCAAAACGGAGGAAATATTCTTTCTGGCCTGAGAGGAGCACATACTGGCGGGCCGGAAACCGCTGGAGGTAGAGGCTGAGCTTGGGATGCTGATAATCGTACATGATAGGGGTCTCCACCTGCATCCCGCCATGATCAGTGACCAGCCCGCTGACATAGGCCTCAGCCAGGCGCTTCATCAACTGGCCCTTTGGGTACCACCGAAAATTACCGGGATCTGCTCCTGGCTCGTAATCAACCAACTCCATACGCCGCATCAACTCAATATGCGGGGGGGCTTGATCGGACACACGGGTTCCTGACTTCTCATACCTGTATAACCGTTCCAGGTTAGGCCGTGCAGCAAATGAAAAATTTTCCGCCGATACCTGTTTCCCGTCAGGTGTCATGATTATCCATTCAGACTTCAGGGTCTTTTCTGCCCTGATGGCCTCAGACTCTTCGGCCTCAGCGGATCCTTTCGCAGGCCTGCCCGGGGTGATCGTTTTGGCCGACTCTGACAGGGGGTGTCCTTTGCAACCAATCTCAAATGCCTTGTAGTAACCAAAGGGCGCCCTCAAGATCTTGAAATGGTCGTGGCTTTGAAGCTGCCGGCAAATCTCATCAAACAGCCGCACTGCCACACGGGGGGAAGAAAGCGTGCTTGACAGATGGGCATACGGATAAATGACCAGATGGCGTGTGCCGAGTTGATCTGCAAGTGATAGAACCTCTTCGATCACCTGGTTGACGACTGAATCAACATCAGCCTCATCACCCTTTTCGGCCGCCATAAAGACCACCAGGCATTCAGCAATCTCACCCTCACGGCTCGCCTTTTCCAACTCGCTCGGCATAGACACCGAGGTTTCGCCTGTGACACGAAACGAAAATCTGTCTGCATGGATCAAAAGAATGCGCATGTTGAGAATCCCATGAAAGAACAAAAGGCATCTGAAGTATCATCTATCCAGATGCCTTCTACCTTATCATGTTTTAGATCATGATCAAAACTGACGTTGCCCAGTCTCCCGTGTCCTCTTCAATGGAATAGGCACGGCGAGATTTGAACTCGCGACTTCTACCGTGTCAGGGTAGCGCTCTCCCCCTGAGCTACGTGCCTGCATGTTTTTTTGCTATCAAGTATTGCCGGCAGTGTCAAGAGAAATAGAGGGTCTTCACCAAGACGAATTTGGTTGCCGGAACCACTGTTACGATTGTTCCTGGAGAATATTCATGCCCCTGTAAATGTATTGAAATCCAGAAACCATGGTCATGCCGGCCGCAAACCAGAATAGTGGTGCTTGAACCAAAGCTATCCTTGGGGCCTGGTAGGCCACCAGAACTGCAAGCACGCTGGCCAGCTGTACCACGGTTGTGATCTTGCTAAGGATGGATGGCACCGGTTGAAACTCGCGACCCGTCATAATAAAAAGAGCAATCCCAAACAGGATCAGAACATCCCGTGTGATAACAATGACTGACAGCCAGCTCGGAATAAGTTCCTGAATCGCCAAGGTCACAAATGCCGTTGTCAACAATAGCTTGTCGGCAGCCGGGTCCAGGTAGGCCCCCAATGTGGTCTTCTGATGAAAGAGACGGGCTATGAGCCCGTCCATGCCATCGCTTACCGCAGCGATTGCAAAGACCAACAAGGCAAGACCGAAGAGGTGTTT
>DAOURD010000112.1:0-5450 GCA_030625295.1 Desulfobacterales bacterium
GACTCCCTTTGAGCTTTCCTCGTTCCCAAGGCTGACCTCTCCCAATGCATCTGAGACCTGCTTCGATGTTTGCACAATCTTGGAAAAAGACTCTTTCAGCTCGTTCACCCATTGCCCGGCTGTGTCCACCTTGCTCATAATTTCCCGGACCAGTGTTTGAATGTCCTTGGATGCAGCCCCGCTCCTTTTCGCAAGATTCCGTATCTCGCTGGCTACAACCGCAAATCCACGCCCTTGTTCTCCGGCACGAGCAGCCTCAACAGCCGCATTAATGGATAACAGATTTGTCTGGAATGTGATTTCATTGATCAGTTCCACCATCTCGACGATCTTCTGGCTCGCATTTGACATGTCAACCATTGCATGCGCTGTCTTTTCCACTTCCTCTACCCCCTCGTGGGCTACTTTCACAGCATCTTTGGAAAGGGAATCCGCATTGCGGGTATTTGTCAGATTTTCAGTAATATTTGAGACAAGCTGTTCCAGAGTGGCGCTTATCTCCTCCATGGCTGATGCCTGCTGCTGGGTTCGCTGGGAGAGACTCTGATTTCCCTCGGAGATCTGCGCAACTCCCCTGATTACCGGAATGATGTGATTTTTGACCTGGGCGATCAAGTTCACTATACTATCGAGCGTCTCATTGATCCTTTTGGTCATCACATTCATGGCATCTTCTGTTTCGGAGAGAGTTCCGCGCATGGTAAAATCGCCACTGGCTACCTGCTTGAGCATCTTGGAAAGATCCTCTACCTTCTTCTCCAGCTCCTGTTTGGCTTTACCTTCCCTGAGATATGCCTCCTGAAGGCTCTTTTCCGCCTTTACTTCGGCGGTCAGATCGCGGATGATCTCAAACGCGCCCAGGGTCTTTCCTGAAGAATCCTTTAGAATGGAAGAAATGGACATCGCCGGGATTTCATTCCCCTTCCGATCCGTCAGGGTTATACGTTTGCCTTCCGCAATTTCGCCGGTATCCAGGGCCTTCTTTACAGGACAATCCTTATCGCAGGCAGAAGTATGAAACACTTCATGACATGGCCTTCCTATAGCCTCATCCGGTGACAGGCCGGACATACGCGCTGCATTTTCGTTGATAAAGGTCACATTCAGCTCCGGATCAACCATGAAAAACGGATCGATGATCCCAAGTTTTAAGCTGTTGGCGTATTCCATCCGGTCACGTATGCCCTTGACCATCTGGTTGAAGTTGCGAGACAGGCTCCCGATCGAGTCTCGATTATCATCATCAATAGCTTCCACCGTGACATCTCCGGCGGCCACCCTGCTGGTTTGTTCTTTCAGCAGTTGAATTCGCCGCGAAACAAGCCTGGAAAAGAGGAAATTGATGAAGACCACCACTCCTATAAGGGCAGCCGCAAAATAGATAATAAGCCTGTTTCTGGCATGACTGATGGCGGCAAACACATTCTTGACAGGCTGTTTGATGACCATTGCGCCGAGGACCTTTCTGCCGGCCCCATGACAATGGTGGCAGGATGATTCATTAAGAATCGGCTTAATGGTTATTAGGAAAGGATCTTTGTTCTCCATGTCGGGAAATGATATTCCAGGGGCTTTGCCGGTTTCCAGCGCTTCGGCCAGAGCCTTGAGCGACTCGTTTCCCTGGAGATATTTTTCTATGCTGCTGTCAATCCGTTCCTTTTCCGATGTATATGATATCTTGTGGTCAAAGTCTAAAATGTAAACCTGAACGCCATCCATGTGCTCTTTTACATCCTTCATCTGCTCCTTAACTGTTTTTTCGTCCCCCACTGACATGGGAAACCTGATGGCGCTGTAAATATTGTCGAGCATGTGATCTGAAAACTCCGACGTCTGGTCCATGGCGGTTTTTTTGTGGATTACAAGGCTTTGATAGAGACTGAGCCCCATAAAAACAGACACAACCACGATAGTTGCAATGAGTATCTTGGTTCGCATCCTCATGTTTCTTAAAAGCTCATTAATCGGATTTCTCATTAATCTCACCTCCAGTTCAATGGGAACCGGCATAGATTACCGGTTTGTAACGAAAAGCCCCTACTCTTTCCTCGGTATGGCATCTATGACAAAGCTCTATGGTCACCTTCCCTCTGATTCGAGCCGGGTCCTGTGTATCAATATGGAGTTTGCCCGGGCCATGACAGACCTCGCATCCTGCATTTTTGAGTTCAGGCGTCTGCTCCAGATCAATAAAACCACCTGGCTCGCCGTAAGCGGTAGTATGGCAGCCATAACATCCCCTGATTTCATCATTAGTAAGACCCTTTTTCATCTTCTCTACACTCTGAAAGGAACGGCTTTTCCTGGCATGATTCATGAAAGATTCATATTCTGCTTCATGGCAGGACCGGCATGATGCAGATCCAACATAAGCATTTCTTTCCTGTTCCTGCGCTCCCGCAGACAAGGAAAGAAGAAAAACCAGCAAAATGCCGTGCCATTTTTTTGCTTTCATACTTCACCCTCCCGGCAATGAATGTTTGAAAAAAATTTCCTCGAGCCCAAGCAGGTCGAGGACAATAGCCGCAGATCCATCTCCCATGATAGTGGCACCCCCCACTCCCCTGACACTCCGATAGTGTGATTCAATGCTCTTGACTACCACCTGATAGGAATCAAGCACTTCGTCAATAAGGATCCCGAACTTTTGTCTTCCGGTATCAAGAAAGACCGTAGCCATCCCCGTGCGGTCGTTCTCCGGCGCATACGTCCCGTAGATACGGCATAAACTCATAAGAGGAAGATACTCTTCCCTGAACCGGTAGACTTTTTCATCTGCGCCAAAGGTTCGCATACGTCCTGCATCAAACCTTCCCACTCCCATTATCCCCCAGAGAGGCACCAGATAGGATCTGTCCTGATCCCGCACGTGCAAGGCCTCGGTGAGGGTAAAGGTCAGAGGAATAATTAGAGTGAATACAGTTCCCTTTCCCTTTTTCGTCTCGATCTGTACTGACCCTCCGACCCGTTCCACCTGTGTTTTAACGACATCCATGCCAACCCCTCTTCCAGAGAGTTCGGTCACACTGGATGCCGTAGAAAAACCCGGGTGGCAGATGATCTCCATAAGGGTGTCATTGTCTAACTTTTCACCTGCTTTATCAAGACCCATTTTTAGAGCACGGCGGCGTATTTTTTTTAGATCAAGACCGCGGCCATCGTCAGAAATTTGTATGAATATCTTCCCGCCCTTCTGGTAGGCTTTAAACTCGATTATTCCTTCTGCGGGTTTTCCCGCCGCCACTCGCTCTTCAGGCGACTCTATACCGTGATCTACACAGTTCCGAACCAGATGCTTTAATGGATCTGCGATATATTCGATTACCTCTTTGTCTAATTCCGTATCAACGCCGGATAGAATGACCTTTATCTGCTTTTTTTGATCGTATGCGGCATCTCTGACGATCCGCTGAAACCGGCGGAAAGTTCCTTTTAGAGAAAACATCCGGACGCCGGCCACCCGCTCCTGGAATTCACGGTTCACCTTGAGCAGGGCTTCAATCTCTTGTTCGATTTCATCCCTGGAAAGAGATTTTTCTCTGACAAGAAGACTCTGCACTCTGGAAAGACCAATCCCGATTTCCTCGGCAAGATTGATTAGACAGTCAATTTTTTCCGCATCTACCCGCAAACTTGTCTTTCTATAGGCAAAACGGCTTTTTTGCTGCAGGGAAACGACCTTCTGAACCGCTTTTTTATCAATTTTTCCTTCATCTATCAGGATTTCTCCCAGCTTCTTCTGCTTGCCAAGAGCGCTTTCCAAATCTTCTCTGGTGATGCCCCCTCTTTCGATAAGCGCTTCGCCCAGAGGCATCTCTCCTAATTGAAGATCGACTCCCTCCCTGTAGCGGTCGGTTATCTCCTCAATTACGATCTTGTTTTCATCCCTGACAAACATGAATACATCTTCGAGTTCCCGAATAGATGCAGTAGTCTTCAGAATAACCCGCCAGGAAATGTAAAGTTTATAAAAATCCATCTCTTTATAGCCGGGAAGTTCGGAAGTGTCCGCCACCACTTCCACACATTCTCCCATCTCTGTCAGATTCATCAGTAGAAGAAGAGGATTATGGCCGAAATTGAAGAGATCTTCCCTAAACTTAAGATCGATATGATAATAATGCCAACTCTCATCCTTAGCCGAATCAGGGACCGCTTCCCTGATCGCTTCCTCTTGCCCGGAAACCCCCTCAATTCCTAAAAAACGGTTCAACTGGGCCTTGCGAGTGTTTAAAGTATCAGGATCAACATCCTCACCATCACCGGCAGCGCACCTGTCCACCATGGCGCGTATAAAATCGACATCTTCTAAAAGAAAGGAGATAAGCGGTCTGGTCACGGAAAGTTGATTATTTCTGATCCTGTCGAGAAGGTTTTCGATAATGTGAACGTATTTGGAAATAGCATTAAACCCCACCATGGCACAACTACTCTTTAAGGTGTGAATTGCCCTAAAAAGTTCTTCCAGGTCTGGCCCTGGTCCAGGAGCAGCCTCCAGGCTCAGCAGGCTTTCTTCTGATTTTTTGAGCAGATCCTCTGTTTCAGCAAAAAAGATCTGCAAGATCTCTTCACGTTCGTTCATTTAGTCCACACCAGTTTTTTTATTACCCACAAAAATTTTTCAGGACGGAAAGGCTTCACCAGCCAGCCGGCGGCGCCGGCGGCTCTCCCCTTTTCTATCATCGGTTCTTCCGATTCCGTGGTAAGAACAAGAATAGGAAGAAAGCGAAAATCGCCTTTCTTGACTTTTTTTATGAAAGCAATACCATCCATTCGAGGCATGTTAACGTCGGTGACAATCAGGGAGGGAATCTGTTCTTCTTCCTTCATGTTTGACAGTTTTTCAAGGGCGTCTTTTCCGTCCTCAGCCTCAGTTACCTTGTATCCGGCATTACGAAGGCAAAAGCAAACCGACGACCGAAAAGTAGGAGAATCATCTACAACCATGATAAGCTTTTCCATGTTCCTCCACGTTGTAAGTGCCTAAACTAAAGTGCCTATTGTAAGTGCCTAAAGTGAGCTAAAGTGCCTAAAATGCCTAAAGTTAATCCCGCCAGGGCGGGATTCGGCGCTGCCAATTTTAACTTTTTCACCATAGAACTTATAAAATTCCAAATTTCAAGCATCAAATTACAAATAAATTCCAAATTTCAATATTCAATGACCAAAACATGTTTGGAGTTTCAAACCTGCCCGACGGACGGCAGGCGGGTTTAGGTCATTTACGGGTTTGGGATTTTGAATTTTGGTCATTTTAATTTATTTGTTATTTGTTATTTCAGGAAAGAAAATTCATATACAATTCAATTACTATTATCAATCTTCCACAAGCTCCAATGCCCCACTGTTACACCACCTTACACAGGAAGGACTTGGAGGAATGCCGCAGAAATCGCATTTTAGTGGGAAACCTGTTTCAGCCTCAATAAAAAACGGCTTTTCAGGACAGG
>DAOURD010000276.1:0-3589 GCA_030625295.1 Desulfobacterales bacterium
GCCGCCTGCCGGAAGTGGTTGACGATGGAAAAACCGGGTACCTTGTGCCACTGGCAACCTCTCACGAATTAGCTGAGGCTATTATAACATTTTTTCGGGATGGGAATTCTGCCAAGTTTAGTAACAATGTAAGCGCGGAAAAATATAAATTTTCATGGGATCGAATGGTGAATATTATCAAAGCATTGTTTGAACAATGGTGTCATTGTTCAAACAATATAAAACCTAATCCGTGGCCATCCGTGCCCGCCCTGGCGCGACAGAAGCTGGACAATGCCACGGAGAGAAAAACCCGGTCTGGGCCAGGGTAATCCGTGTCTAAAAAGGAAATTCCTATACTATCAAGTTAATACCCCACCCTGCCCTCCCCTCTACGAGCCGGAGGCCTTGAAGGGGTAGGGTCTGGCCTCCGGCCCATAGGGGCCTATGCCCGGGGGTGAGGGTAAAAAACAGCATCCTAATAGTGACTAAGATACTTATCATAGAAGAAAGCCGTGATTGGAGAAGCGTGCTCTCGAAGGCCCTTTCCCGTTTGTATAAACTCACCTATTGGCCAACTGGCAAAGATATTTATGAAAAGCTGAGGCGAGAAAAGAGCAATCTGATCATTCTTGACCTCCAGATAAAGGAGGAAGACGCTTTTGCCTTGCTGGAACGGCTAAAGTCAATGGCTCCCTATACCCCCATCATCATTACCAGCGAAATAGAAAAGGCGGAATTGGTTGTCAAAGCTGTCAAGCAGGGGGCCTTTGATTTCATTCCCAAGCCCTACTCACCGGAGAGAATAAAGCTGGCGCTGGAACAGGCGCTGGAAAACCGCAGCCTGAAGAATGAAATTGACTACCTGAGGCGTCAGCAAGATGTCATATACAGTTTTGACCGAATCATCGCACGTAGTCCGGCAATGAAGGAAGTCATCGCAACCCTTAGGAAGTTTTCTGAAACAGACGCAACCATTTTGATTACAGGAGAGACTGGCACTGGAAAGAGTTTTCTTTCCGGGACCATCCATTTTAATAGTACCAGACGGGAAAAGCCTTTTGTCAAGATTAACTGCACCAATATACCGGAGACCCTTCTTGAGAGCGAGTTATTTGGCCATGAAAAGGGGGCGTTCACGGGTGCCAACAGAACCCGTGCAGGACGGTTTGAACAAGCCAATGGGGGAACCGTTTTCCTGGATGAAATTGGCGAAATGAATTCAGACCTCCAGGCAAGGTTGTTGCGGGTGTTAGACGAAAAATCTTTTGAACGGGTGGGGGGAAACCAAACCATCTATTCTGACGTGAGGGTTATTACAGCCACTAACAGGATCTTGGAAGAACAAGTAGCAGCCGGAAAATTTCGAGAAGACTTCTACTATAGAATCAATGTGTTGACCGTACGTCTTCCCCCTGTTCGAGAACGAAGAGAGTGTATTGAACCTCTTGCATACCACCTCCTTGAAAAGAGCTGCCGTTCTTTGAGGAAAGAAATCAACGGCTTTTCGCCAGCGGTCATTGAAATGTTCAAATCTTATTCCTGGCCCGGCAATATTCGCCAGCTTGCCAACACGATTGAAAGGGCTATTATACTACAGGAAGGGCACACCATCCAGGAGGAGAATGTGTCTCTCCCGAAACCAATCAGGTTGCCAAGAACTGAACCCACATTGGACACATCGGATACGACACAGCCCTTGCAGGCACATGAGAAAGAGGTGGTTTTAAGGGCTTTAGAGGAAAGCCTGTGGATCCAGAAGGATGCGGCAAAGCGATTGAGCATCAGTCCTCGGGCTCTAAACTACAAAATAAGGAAGTTTGGTATCACCCACCCACGCTGGCGAAAAAACAAATGATTATCTTCAGATTTTATGACACTTTTGTAATACAAATCTCTCTTTTGGGCCATGCCCTTTCCCCCGAATTCCCACCCCTCGGATCAAGCCGGATAAAAACGATTTGATCATCCCCGTAATTAGCTGATATTACAATAAAAACAAGTATTGCAACCATCAGTCTTTCTGCCGGGTCATCTGGCACGCATGTTGCTATTTCAGTGGACAGCTTCTTTGAATTACAAAGCATAAAAGAATGTTCGAAAAAGGCAAACCACTCGAAAGGGTGGGACGCAAAGCTACTGGCCTAAGTCTAAGATTGCAAAGATAAGGTAGCAGGGCTACCGGGCATACGCAGCACCTCCTGGAAGCTGTGTTGAGCACGGCTAAACACACTCTGGAGGTGCTGTAATGTCATCATCTAATATATTATCAACAAAATTCTTACGACCCCGATTTTCCGGTTTTTTCCTTTTCAGTCTTCTATTCTTTGTCGTTTTGGCCCCAATTCTTTTTCTATTCCCCCAGAATGTCTATGCAGTTGACGTAACGTTGGCCTGGGATGAGAACAGCGAACCCGTGACCGGGTATCGAATTTACAAGACGCTGACCTCTGATCAGTACACATTTGTCAAGGATAATCCTATCAATAATAACATGGTTTGGGAAGGTACCGGCACAACGGCGACCATCCCGGTAGAGGAGGACGAGTGCTGGTTCGTGGCCACGGCTTATGACGAGTCCGGCGAGTCCGATCCTTCGAGTGAAGTGCACTATGCGCCCAACCAACCACCTACCGCCAATAACCTGTCCTTAGATACGGATGAAGATATAACTGTATACATCACACTGACTGCTACCGATAATGATGGGGATGATTTGACGTATACGGTGGTGGGCCAGCCTTCTCACGGAACGTTATCGGGCACTGCCCCCAGCCTGAGCTATACGCCCAATACCAACTATAATGGCTCAGACAGCTTCACGTTTAAAGCAAACGATGGGCAGGCCGATTCCAATATTGCTGCTGTGAGTATCACTGTGAATCCCGTGAACGACCTGCCCGTAGCTGATGCAGGTCCAGATCAAACCGTGGATGAGGAAGCCACGGTCACACTGGACGCCTCCAATTCTACGGATCCGGACGATGGCATTGCATCTTATCTGTGGACTCAACTGGGTGAAACCTCAGTGACTCTGTCTGATGTTACCGCTATGAAACCCACTTTTACGGCACCCGATGTTGGCCCGGAAGGCGCATCGCTAACCTTCCGGTTGACAGTAACCGATAATGGATCTCTGCAATCTACTGATACCTGTATTGTTAACGTGACATGGGAAAACGTTCCTCCTACGGCCGATGCGGGACCTGATCAGACAGTGAATGAGGGGGCCCCAGTCACACTGGACGCCTCCAATTCGACAGATCCGGACGATGGCATTGCATCTTACCTGTGGACTCAAACGGCAGGTCCTTCCGTAGATTTGCTTGCCCCCACGGTGCCTCAACCGACGTTCACAGCGCCATCAGTTGGGGTTGGTGGGCAAGCCTTCACCTTTCAGGTAGAGGTCACCGACGATGGCGATCTGAAAGACACCGATACTGTAATTGTTAATGTTTCGAATGTGAATCAGGCGCCAACAGCCGATGCCGACCCTAATCAAACGGTTAATGAAGGCGACATGGTCACTTTAGACGGTTCAGGGTCCTACGATCTGGACGGCACCATTGATTCCTATCGGTGGGCACAGACTGCCGGCAGTTCTGTAACC
>DAOURD010000139.1:0-5023 GCA_030625295.1 Desulfobacterales bacterium
TGCTTATTGCCAAAATGGTAGTTCACTGCCGCCAGGTTGCAGTTGGCGGCCTTTGTAATTTCCCTGACGCTGACGGCGTCGTAGCCTTTTTGGGCGAACAGGCCTTCGGCCTCATTCAGGAGGTGTTCTTTAGTGACGTCGTTTTTATCTTTTTGGGCCATGCTTTAACCCCGCTTTTTTAACAAATGTTTGTATCAAACGATCGTTTTAATGTCAAGCAATTTTTTTCCTGAATTGGAAACCACCAAGAAAGCGTATTCATAAAAGAAAAGCAAAGCTAGGGGTCACGCCTGGAACCAGGAAGAGTGATCAGGGGGGTTGGAAGGAGGGAACTGAAAGTGGAATCCTTAGCTATCCTTCCCTATGATTTCTTCCAATGCGCTCATGATCTCTGGATAGCGAAAAGCGAAGCCGTGCTTAAGCAGCTCAGCGGGGATGACTCTCTGGCCTTCCAAAAGAATAGATCCAAATTCTCCAAGCACCAGGCGCACCATGAAGGCAGGCGTCGTCAGGAAGGACGGCCGAGA
Source organism: Desulfobacterales bacterium (assembly GCA_030625295.1). Classification (GTDB taxonomy): domain Bacteria; phylum Desulfobacterota; class Desulfobacteria; order Desulfobacterales. The sequence goes on from DAOURD010000139.1 coordinate 528, forward strand.
CAGGACCTTTCCCAATGCTTTAGCCAAGTCTTTGTTCCGGACAGGGTTCGGCGAACAGAAATTGACCGGGCCACTGATGTCCTGATTCTCGAAGAGAAACACAAATGCGTTTGACAGGTCTTCCATGTGAATCCAGGAAAACCACTGATTGCCACTTCCCAATGGTCCTCCAACAAATTTCTTGAAAGCAGGAAGCATTTGTCCAAGCGCGCCTCCCTCCTTGCCCAGGACTATGCCGAATCGGGTTATGACAACCCGAACGCCCTTGGCCTGTGCCTTGCGAGCCTCATTTTCCCAGTCAACACAGAGCCTGGCCAGGAAATCATTGCCAGGCGCGTCTTCCTCTGTGAGTTCTTCATCGCCCCGGAAGCCGTAGTATCCCACTGCAGACGCGCTGCAAAGCAGTGCCCCTTTTTCTTGGACCATGGCCTCGACCACGTTGCGTGTGGTAAGAACCCGGCTGTCATAGATGAGACGTTTAGTCTTATCCTTCCATCGCCTAAAGATTGAGGCCCCGGCCGGATTGATCACGACGTCCTGACCCGCCACTTCTTCCTGCCATGGCCCTTTGACTGTAGTGTCCGCCGAGATGTAAGTGATTTCCGATGGCGTGTCAGCCCGCGGCTCAGGGGCACGCCCCACAACGGTGACCTGGTGCCCCTCTTCCAGCAGACGGGTGGAAAGATGGGTGCCGACAAAGCCAAGACCGCCGGTGATAAGGACCTTCATGGTTACTTCCTTTTCCCTCTACCCGGTGTTTATTGTGTTTATTGTGTTTATTGAGTTCATAGGATTTTAACACAACAAACACAACGAACTCAACGAACTCAAGAAACTACCTATGTCAAAAAAGGCAGTGTGATAAGACTTGACACAAATTCTAAGGTCTTACCCTACGAAGACGGACAGCTCCACTATGGACGAAACGAGTGAAGTAATCCGCCAGCGACGTGAGAAGTCAAGGGCGTTGGCTGATCAAGGTGTTGAGCTTTATCCCAACGACTTCAAGGTGTCACACACAGTTGACGCTGTACGGAAGTACATTCATGAGCAGGCAGGGGCCGTGGACAGTACGGCCATGTTTGCCATGGCAGGTCGCATAACGGGACTCAGGTCTTTTGGAAAGGCGACCTTCATTCATTTTAGAGATTATACAGGACAGCTTCAGGCCTACATAAAACGAGACGAGATTGGCAAGGAGGCATATGCCCTATTCAAACAGTTTGATGTTGGCGACTTTATTGGGATAAAGGGAAATGTGTTTCAGACCAGGACGGGTGAGTGGACCATTTTGGCCAAGGAGATTCGACTCCTTTGCAAGGCTATCAGACCTCTCCCTGAGAAGTTCCACGGATTGAGGGATCCGGAAAAACGCTACCGTCAAAGGTACCTTGATCTCATCATGAACCCGAATGTTCGGGATATCTTTATCAAGAGGGTCTGTATCATTCAAGCTTTCCGGAATTTTCTCTTGGAGCAATGTTTCTTAGAGGTGGAGACGCCTATGATGCAACCCATACCTGGGGGGGCCGAGGCAACCCCTTTCAAGACCTTCCACGATGCTCTGGGGATGGAACTTTTTTTACGGATTGCACCAGAGCTTTACTTGAAGCGATTGGTGATAGGGGGATTTGATCGGGTCTTTGAAATTAATCGCAGTTTTAGAAACGAGGGGATCTCAACCCAGCACAATCCCGAGTTTACCATGCTGGAGTTCTATCAAGCCTACGCGACCCACAAAGACCTTATGTCGCTTACCGAGGAGATGTTTGGATTCGTGACGCGGCAGGTTTTGGGAGAGATGCACTTTACGTATCAGGGTAACGCGATTGATATGACCGGGCCATGGCGTCGGTTAATGCTGAGGGATGCTTTGAGCGAGCTGGGCGGCATTGAACCTTCTATGTTGGATGATCGCGAGCGTTTGCTCGATTTTGCCAGATCAGAAGGGATTGAGATTAGAAAAACAAGGCGAGTTGGCAAGATCCTGACGAAATTATTTGATGTGTTGGTAGAACCGAAGCTCATTGAACCGACGTTTGTTATAGGCTATCCTGTTGAGATCTCACCCCTTGCCAGGAGGAGCAGTTCAGACTCCAACATGACGGAGCGATTTGAGCTCTTTATTGGAGGGCGAGAGATTGCCAACGGGTTTTCGGAATTGAATGATCCGGTTGACCAAAAAAGGCGCTTCTTGGATCAAGTTGCCGACCGAGAGGCTGGTGACCAAGAAGCTCACTATATGGATGAAGATTACGTGACGGCACTCGAATACGGCATGCCTCCGACAGCAGGCGAAGGTGTTGGGATAGACCGATTTGTAATGCTGCTGACCAATGCGGCTTCTATTCGCGAAGTGGTTCTATTTCCACAGTTAAAAAGTCATCGTGAATCGTGAATCGAATAACCAATAACGAATAACGAATAACCAATAACGAATCATGTCATTTGAATTTTTTATCGGCTTTCGATATCTTCGGGCCAGACGAAAACAGGCTTTTATTTCCGTTATCACATTCATTTCCGTCGCAGGGGTTATGCTTGGAGTAATGGCCATGATGGTCGTACTGGCGGTGATGACGGGATTCGGGGCAGACATCAGATCCAAGATATTGGGGGCGAATGCCCATATCAGGGTCATGAGCCGCATTGGCAAGTTAGACCAACATGATGAGGTCATGACAAAGATTGAGGCCGTGGAGGGTGTAAAAGCTACAGCTCCTTTTGTTTACAGCCAGGTCATGCTCCGTCGTGGTTCTCGTGTTTCCGGGGCTATCCTGAGAGGGATTGATCCTTCGCGGGCCGGACGAGTAGTGGACCTGGAAAAGAGTGTTAAGGAGACCGATTTGCGGGTTTTGGGGGGCAGTGAGGTGCCACCCGGCATCATACTGGGAAAGGAGCTTTCCCGGCTGTTGACGGCGTATCCAGGAGACGAAGTGTACGTCGTATCACCCTTTGGTGGCAGCCTGACCCCCATTGGAGGTCGCATACCTCATATGAAGAAGTTCAAGGTCGTGGGTCTTTTTGATTCAGGCATGTACGACTATGACACATCCTTTGCCTACGTTTCCATTGAGTCGGCCCAGCAACTCCTCAGGCTCGGGCAGTCGGTTCATGGCATAGAGGTTAAGGTGGATGACATTTACAGTGTTGATAAGATCTCAAGGTCTGTTCTCGATCGTCTGGGTACTGCCTATTGGACACAGGACTGGATGCAAATGAACAAGAGTTTTTTCTCGGCCTTGAAACTGGAAAAGGTTGTGATGTTTATCATCCTGGTCTTGATTATTTTGGTAGCCGCCTTCAATATCATCAGTACCCTGATTATGATGGTGATGGAAAAGACAAAAGATATTGCAATACTCAAATCCATGGGTGCCAGTAGTAAGAGCATCATGAAGATCTTTATGTTGAATGGTCTTGTCATAGGCGTTGTTGGTACCATCCTCGGAATAGCGGGAGGCAGCGTGCTTTGTTTTCTATTGAAGCGGTACGAATTTGTGAAACTTCCGAGCGATGTGTACTACATTTCTACGCTTCCCGTCAGGGTGCAGGTGGGCGATGTGGCCCTGATAGCCCTGTCTGCCATAGCCATCAGCTTTTTGGCCACCCTCTATCCCTCCTATCAGGCGTCCAGATTGGACCCTGCGGCAGCCATCAGGTATGAATAGCCAGCAGCCACTGATAGATGTCATAGATGTCCGAAAATCCTTTATTACCAATGGTAATCGTGTGGACGTATTGCGAGGTGTAGATCTGAAAATTTACGAGGGAGAGATGGTTGCTATTGTGGGGGCTTCTGGTGTGGGTAAGTCAACATTTCTCCATGTGCTGGGTACTTTAGAACGACCAGACCATGGCGAGGTCCACTATAAGGGAGAAAGCGTTTTTACTTACGACGAGCGAAGACTCGCCTCTTTTCGCAATCAGACCATCGGCTTTGTGTTTCAATTTCACCACCTGCTGCCAGAATTCAATGCTTTGGAAAACACCATGATGCCTGCCTTGATTAGAGGTATGAATACCAAAGAGGCGTGTGAGCGGGCCGAAGCTATCCTGACTCGGGTTGGTCTGAAGGATCGTCTCGGACATTATATCGGGGAACTATCAGGGGGGGAGCAGCAAAGGGTGGCTGTGGCCAGATCTCTGGTATTGAAACCATCGATACTGTTGGCGGACGAGCCCACTGGTAATCTGGATGCCAGGACTGCTGAGTCGATACATGATCTTTTGATCTCGTTGAACCGTAATGATGCCATTACAGCGGTGGTAGTCACCCACAATATGAAGTTGGCTGATAAGTTGTCCCGCAGGGTGACACTAATAGACGGCAAGGCATTGTCGGTAGATTAATTATCAAACAAGTGCCTAAAGTAAAGCGAACTTAATTCGCTTCGCTCACAATTGGAATGTTGGAATAATGGAATGATGGAATAATGGAATGGTGGAATAATGGGTCTAAGAGGATTTTGGTCTTTTTATCTTCTACATCATTC
>DAOURD010000076.1:0-6057 GCA_030625295.1 Desulfobacterales bacterium
CTGTTTTTAGCCCTGACGAGAATTATCCAAGGAGATTTTTCCGTTCTCCCTGTGGTGAACAAACAGAATCCAAAACACCTCACGGGAGTTATCAGCCGAAGGGATATCATGTCTGCCTATGACGATATTGTCATCAGGAAGGTCCTGATAGACGAGTCAGCGGCCTGAAGTGTACTTCACTTCCCTTAAGAACAAGCCATGGGCAGGGGCTGTTATCCCGGCTTGTTTGCGGTCTTTTGATATCAGAATATCCTCAAAGGCTTCTGCCGAGATCTTCCCCAGTCCCACATCAACAAGGGTTCCCACTATGTTTCGTGCCATGTGCCGCAGGAACCCGTCGGCTTCAATACTGAAGACCACGTAACAATCCGCATCCTTTCCGGTCAGGCTTACATCTATTGCGGTCCGAACGGCATGGGATCGGGGGCTACCAGCTCCCTCGAAGGCTGAAAAGTCGTGCTCACCCTTCAGGCAAAGTATAGCTGTCCTCATCGCATCGAGATCAAGGGGTTTTCTGGTGTGCCACGCATACTGCCTGAAGAGGGCAGCCGGGGTGGGCCGATTCAAGATACGGTAATCGTAGACCTTGCTCCGAGCATCGTATCGAGCATGAAACGTCTCGTCAACCGCTGTACAATCTTTGATGACAATATCTGGAGGAAGGAGGCTGTTCAGGCCTTTTGCAAAGACATCAGACGTGAGTCTCGTCTCCAGGCAAAAGCTCGCCACCTGGCCTGTGGCATGTACCCCAGCATCGGTTCGCCCGGAACCAATCAGCGTGACGGGCTGTTCTGTCATCGTCTTCAGCGCATCCTCTATGGTCCCCTGGATCGTACATGTATTGCTCTGACGCTGCCAGCCATGATAGCCTGTGCCGTCATATTCGATAATGAGCTTGAAGTTCTGCAATAGAATTAAGTGCCTTGTGATTCAGGAATTGCGGATTCTGGAATTCATGTATTGAAGGAATCCTGTCTCATTCGAATCCCTCAATCCCCAAATTCCTCAATCTCTTATTACAGAGGAAAAGGGACCTGATCCAGGCCAGCAGTCTCGGCGAGTCCGACCATGATATTCATATTCTGGACAGCTTGACCAGAGGCCCCTTTGACAAGGTTGTCAATCGCTGAGATCAGAACCAGGCGCCTGGTCCGCTCGGCCACCTGAAATCCCACATCGCAGTAGTTGGTGCCTCTTACGTACATGGTGTTCGGGAATTTGCCCCTCGGGCAGATCCGGACAAAAGGCTTGTCCGCATAAAAGGAATCAAGGTAGGAAGCCACATCCTGGGTCGAGACATCCTCCTTCAACCCAACGTAGATCGTAGTTAGCATCCCCCTGGTCATGGGCACCAGGTGCGGCGTGAAAGTTATGTGGATAGTGCGCTCCGCAAAGAGGCTCAAGACCTCGTCCATCTCCGGGTTATGGCGGTGCTCGGCCACTTTGTACGCCTTAAGGCCTTCGTTTACCTCACAAAAATGCGTTGCCAGACTGACGGAACGCCCGGCGCCACTCGTGCCTGACTTGGAATCCGCAACAATGCTCTCAGGGTCAATAAACGGGGCCTTGATTAACGGCAGCAGAGGGAGAAGGACGCTTGTGGGATAACAACCCGGGTTCCCAACCAGAGAGGCTTTTTGAATATCGTCAAAACAGATCTCGGGAAGCCCGTAAACCGCTGTTGCAAGCAAATCCTTGGCCTGATGGGGCTCATACCAGGCCTCATACAGGGCAGGGTCCTTGAACCTAAAATCCGCGCTCAGGTCAATGACCTTTTTCCCCCGGTCAATGAGTCCGGGCACAACCCCCATGGATGCCTTGTGCGGAAGCGCCGTAAATATGACGTCGGCCGCCTCGGATAAAGCCTCTTCTGAAAAAGCCTGGCAGGTCAAATTCACAATCCCGGCCATGGCAGGATAGATATCGGAAAAGGGTCGTCCAGCATACTGGCGAGAGATAATCATCGTCAGTTCTGCATCGGGATGGCCTGACAAAATCCTTACCAGCTCCGCACCTGCATAGCCGGTCCCACCAATAACTGCCACATTAAGCATGTTACCTCCAGGAAAAGTGAGCTAAAGTGAGCTAAAGTTGAGGCCCGCCCGCCAGGACTTCGCCCGTATGCCAAGGAGTGGCGTGGTCGTATAGGTCCAGGCGGAGTCGGGCGGGACTTGAAGGAACTGTCCATAAAGGTTGGTTCTATTCCTATAGCTTTGGGCCCCAATGACCAATGTAAAGATTCGTTTTATTCCTTTAACTTTAGGCACCTTAGTTCACTTTAGTTCACTTTAGGCACTACTTGGTTGTTGTTGAATATCGCCAGAAAGTATAGGTAACCTCACAATATGGCAAGGAAATTCCCTTGTCAAATCAAAACGCAATTGCCGCTGTTTGCCAAATGCGGGGTATTTCGAGATTCATACCCTGCTATGAATAAATCCGAATATCCAATTTCGTATTTTCCAGATTGTCCGGGTTAGGTGATTAAGGGTAAGCTTTACAGTTTGGGCTTGACCGCGGATAGGAAAAAAGGGTTGAAGGTGGGAGAAAAACAGGCAAGCAAGGTCATGGACAAAAGTTGTCACTCGTGTGCATTACTTGAATCGATATGTAATTCTCCCCCGGGACAAGTCATACGGTGAGAGTTCTACAGTTACAAGGTCTCCGGGCAGGATTTTGATAGAGTACTTCCGCATCTTTCCACAGGGATGGGCCAGCACCTGATGCTTATTCTCCAACTCCACCTTATAGGTGCCGTGCGACATATTCTGAATGACTCTGCCCTTTACCTCAATGGCTTCTTCTTTGGCCACAATCAATTCACCTCCTTCTTCCTGTGTTTGTTGTGTTTGTTGTGTTTTAACCCAATGAACTCAACAAACTACTTTATTGACAAAAAACCAAGAAACTCTCAGCCCCTCCCTTTCAAAAACTGTAAATGACCAGCCAGCTATCGCTTTGAATACTGGAAACGAGCACGTGCGCCTTTTTGCCCGTATTTCTTCCTCTCTTTCACCCTGGCATCACGCCTGACAAGGCCTGCCTTCTTCAGTATTGGCCTGAACTCTGGATTGAACTGAAGCAAAGTCTTCGTAATACCATGCCGAATGGCGGCCGCCTGTCCGGAAACACCGCCACCCGTGACATTGACTTTCACGTCAAAGCTACCATAGGTATCTGTCAGGACGAAGGGCTGTTCTACGACCATCTTGGCAGTCTCCCTGCCAAAATAATCTTCGATGGTTCGATTGTTAATGGTGATGATACCTTTTCCAGGCTTTAGCCACGTTCTGGCCACAGAAGTCTTCCGTTTTCCAGTACCGTAATAAGATTCTGCCATGAGATACTCCAATACCCCTATAGTTGCAGTCTTTCGGGTTGCTGTGCCACATGCGGGTGTTCGGGTCCAGCATAAACCTTTAGTTTCTTCAACATGTTACGCCCGAGTCTGTTCTTGGGAAGCATCCCCCTTACCGCGCGAATCACCAAATCCTCAGGTCGCTTTTGCAAAAGTTGCTTGGCGGTCATCGATTTAAGGCCACCAACATAACCGCTGTGGCGATAATAGAGCTTTTCATTCCATTTCTTACCAGTCAAGGCGACTTTGTTTGCGTTTATCACAATCATGTGGTCGCCAGTGTCAACATGCGGTGTGTAGATGGGCTTATGCTTTCCCCGGAGGCGGCCAGCAACAAAACTGGCCAGTCTGCCCAAGATACACTCGCTGGCATCCACAACGTACCACTTTCTCTCCACTTCTGCCGGTTTTGCACTATACGTTTTCATTATTCAGTCTTTTCGCATCCCCATAGCTTTTCCAAAACCTAAATTTTATTCTTTTTGCAAGCCTATGTCAAGATAAAAATGCCAACGAGAAACTTAAAACTACTTATCTGAAAATCTGTGCTTACAAACTGCGTGCCCCTACCTGGACGTACCGACTATTTTGTTTGACATCTTACCCTATTTCCAATACATTGCACAAGTTATAAAATCGCTCCGCGATTTTATGTGACGTCCCGCTACAAGCGGGACTCAAAAAAGGAAATTCCTATACTGTGAACATACGTCCCATCTCAGCAATTCCTGAATGTCAAGAAGCTAGCATCAAGCAAAAGTCCTATGATTTCAATGCCTCGTAAAAATTCCGAGACGCTGCACGGTCCCCTCGAAATTGAGGTGAAGTTTCATCTGCCCGAGATCAAGCCCATACGAGACCGCATGCTTGCCATGGGTGCCACCCACTGTGGCCGAGTGTTTGAAACCAACGTCAGGTATGAAGATGCATCAAAGAGTCTCAAGAAACAAGGCATTCTCTTGAGGCTCCGAAAAGATGATCGAATCCGGCTGACCTTTAAGTCAAGTCTCTCTCGCCCTGATACTCAATTTAAGATACACCGAGAGCTGGAGGTAGAAGTGGGTGATTTTGATGTCTGCCACTCCATTTTACAGGGTCTGGGCTTTCACCCGGAGCAGGCATACGAGAAATGGCGGGAGACCCTTGTTTTTGACAACACGAATCTCCTTATCGACACAATGCCCTACGGTATGTTCCTCGAAATTGAGGGACAAAAATCTCACATCCGCAATATGGCAAATCGGCTTGGCCTGAAGTGGGAAGAAAGGATTTTGCTGAATTACCTGGAGATCTTTGAAATTGTTCAGCGTGAAAAGGGCATCCCTTTCAGGGATATAACCTTTGAGAACTTCAAAACAACACATTTGGACATAAGAAAATACCTCCCTTTACTCTATGCAGAGTAACTCCTGGAAGGGAGCATTCCCAGGTTTTTATTGACCTCAGCCATGACGTTTTGCTTGCATCAAGAAACCGGAAAATCCGAAATCCGAAGCACGAAACAAATACAAATGACCAAAGCACAAAATCCTAAACAATATGACCTAGAAAATCAAACGCTTGCATTGGCAAAAAAGACAATACTGCGTCAAGGTGAATAAACGTTTTGAACATTTGATATTTGAATTTCGAATTTGTTTCGAATTTCGATATTCGGATTTCGGATTTATTCACAGCGGTGTGAGAATTTGCCAATGCTCGCGTCTTGGGGTGAACAATGAAGAGACTGTCAGTGCTGTCCCTGAATCTCCGGTTTGGTCTTGCTGACGACGGCCCCAATGCGTGGGACTATCGCAAACAGAGCGTGGTGAAGCTTTTTAAGAGACAAAGTCCTGATTTGATTGCCACTCAGGAAGCCAATCATTTCCAGATCGATTTCTTAGCCGAGAACCTGCCTGAATACAGCTACACAGGGAGACGGCACCCTGCTCCCAAATTCTGGCAGGACAATATCCTGTTTTATCGCAAAACGATCGTTTGCAAGGATAATGTCCACTTTTTCTTGAGTCAAACACCCCATATCCCGAGCCGGTCTTTTGGAAGCCGCTATCCCAGGCAGGGCACCCTTGGGCTTTTCCATCTCAACAGCCAACCCTTAATTTGTATTGACACCCACTTTGATTTTGAGACACCCGCCCAGATGGGAGCCGCGCGGGTGATCAAGGAACAACTGGCATCATATGATCATGAGATTCCAACCATTCTCATGGGCGATTTCAACGCCACACCCGAAAGCCTTTGCTATCAATGGCTGACGGGCAAAGAGGTCGATGGAAAAAATGGCTTGGATTTTAGTGAAACCTTTACGATGCCCTATCCCAGCACATTCCATCGATTCACGGGGGAGCCGGCTGGCGGTTACATTGACTGGATATTGTACAGGGGACCTGTCCGCCTTAAAGCTTGTGAGGTCCTGGAAGGGTCAGTAGACGGGACCTACCCTTCAGACCACTTTCCTGTAACAGCCATCTTTGAGTTATAAAATCGCTTCGCGATTTTATATAACGCGGCTACGCCGCTCAAAAAAAGAAATTACTAAGGTTAGAAATGACGAAAAGAATTATATGGGCAATCTGCTGCGTCTTTTTCATGGGCTGTGCCAGCCATAAGTATGGCGTGTACTTTGCGTACTAAGAATTTTGCCTGTATTTTCAAATACTTTTAAGACGTGAACTAAGGCTTTTATGTTGACCAGGCCG
>DAOURD010000306.1:0-3325 GCA_030625295.1 Desulfobacterales bacterium
AACATTCGATGTTGGACGTTCGATGTTCGATGTTCATTTTTTTCAGTAAACCTTCCACAGTCCATCCGGTGCAAAAATAACTTTGCAGAATTGGCGCTCAGCTTTGGGTCACATTTGGCCGATCCGATTGAGCAAAACCACAGGAATAGCAGGCTATTTCGCGGATTTTGCGCCCGCCCTGGCGCTATGCGACAGACTGACTGGCATACTTTGTTTTCCGTTGGAACCGGAAAACTAGCTCACTAAAGCCTATAGACCAGGTCTGGGCCAGGGAATGAGTACCCGCCCGCCTCAGCCTGAGCACGAGCATCTTAAGCACGAGCATCTTACTTGCTATGCCGAGTGCGATGGCGGGCAGGTCGGTCAAAGATGGCCTGAAGCTGGGATGCCAAAATGGTAAGTTATTTTTGTGTAAGCCCTAAGTATCGCGCCAAGCGCTGCATTCCTTCATCAATCGATATCTGCGGGGTATAACCGAGATCGCGACGGGCAGCATCAGTATTGAACCAGTGGGCTGTGGAGAGTTCACGGGCCACAAAGCGGGTCATCGGGGGCTCCCCCTTTAGTTTGAAGCCCTTGTATAGCGATTCCAGGATCCATCCTGCTGCATAGGCAGCCCCGGACGGGACCCGTCGGGTCACGGGGGGGAGTCCTGCCGCCGCCAATATCCGGTTGATAAGCTCCCAGACCGGCAGCGGTTCCCCCTGCGAGACAAAGTAGACCTTGCCGGCCACCGCGGAGCCGGGCGCGAGTCGCTCTGCCGCCAGCAGATGCGCCTCTGCCGCATTGTCGACATAGACTGAATCAATTAGGTTTGCTCGACGGCCTATTTGACACAACCGGCCTCTTTTGCCCCTGTCAATAATACGCGGCACCAGGTGATTGTCTCCAGGCCCCCATATCAGATGCGGACGCAACACCACTGTGGCGAGTTCAGGAGCATTGGCCTTCAAGACCATTCTTTCAGCAATGGCCTTGGTCTTGGGATAGTGGGTTTCGTAATGATCGGGATACGGGACCGACTCATCCACTCCTTCCATGTCCTTGCCGTCAAAGATTACACTTGGAGAGCTAGTATAGATAAGACGCCTCACCCCATGCCTTTGACAGGCGGAAATGACGTTTTCCGTCCCTTCTACATTGGTACGGTAGTACTCCTCATACGGTCCCCAGATTCCAGGCTTGCCTGCCACATGAAAGACCGTATCGCACCCTTCAACCGCTGAGGCCACTGGGTCCTGGTCAGCCAGATCGCCTTGCGTCTGCTTGACACCAATCTGTTCAAGTTCCGGATAATGCCGGCGCGAAAAGCTGACAACTTCTACCCCGCGCTCGAGAAGCAGGCGCACGATTGCCCCGCCCAGAAATCCCCCACCTCCTGTAACCAGTGCCTTCATGACAACTCCTTGCGTGCCCATACGGCGAGCTTTTCGCGAAAGATCTTGGCATTATGACGAATGTCCACCGGAAAGGATGGGTGAAAGAGGATCGTCCTGATGTCCCGTGTGTGCTCATAACCCTGCCCGAGTTCCCGGAGTTCTTCCCGGAGTTTTTGCCGGTTCGCCATCCTAACTTCCGGTTCCAGTTCCACGCACAGCGCCGGCAGTACCGAGTCACCTTTGGCAACACCCACAAGGGCTGAACGGAAAACCTGCCTGTGCGTGTTAAACACCCCCTCACAAGGGATAGTAAAGAGGGTTCTCTCCTTAAGGATCACCCGCTGGGACTTGCGCCCGCAAAACCAGAGACGACCTGTCTTGTCCAGGTAGCCGAGATCACCCATCCGATGGTAAAAGCCGTTGTTTTTGTGGTCCGGGATCTTTGCAAGAGCAGTCGATTCGGGCCGGTGGTAATACTTGCGTGTTACAATAGGACCCTTTACCACTATCTCACCAATGTGACCCGCGGGAATTAGGAGATCATCGGACCATGACGAGATCGGCGTGTCAACAATCCTGATAATCTTGACCGTGATCCTTTTCACAGGATGCCCCACGCACACCCCTTTGCCTTGGTCTGTCTGATTCCGGGTCTCATTGAGAATGGCGTCACTTCCGACCGAACAGACCGGAAGCGCTTCCGTAGCCCCATAGCCCGAAAAAACCTGAACACCGGGAGAAAACATCTGAGAAAACCGCCAAATTGTGTCAGCATGTACTGGTGCCCCGGCTGATATGACGCGTTTGATTGTGGCGAATTTTATCCCGCGTGGCGCCCCGTAGCGTCCTAGCCGGTTGATCAATGCAGGAGAACCGAACATGTTGGTCACCCCGAAATCACGAATAGCTTCGATGATCCGCTCCGGATCAACCTGGCCTGGCCGGGTGGCGTCCATGTCAGGAATAATCGCGGTCATGCCCAGTGCCGGGGCAAACAGGGCAAAGAGGGGAAAGGTCGGCAGATCAATCTCACCCGGCTCAATGCCGTATTCTTCTTTGAGGAGTTCCACCTGCTGAACGAGAATCTCATGGGTGTAGACCACGCCCTTTGGTGGTCCGGTGCTCCCGGTTGTAAAGAGGATGGCCGCCATCTCGTCTGCTTCGGTCTCGGCCATCCTGTATGCGACAGGATCTTTGCCTATCTGTCGGACCTCTCCAAGGGTCTTAGCTCCAGGGAGAAGACCTGGGCCGGCCATGACCTTGATTCGAATGGTCCTTCGTCCCCATCCGAACATAACACGCGCCGCATGGGCCTTTGGTGTGCCGATAAAGGCACGGGGTCCTGTTTCAGCAATACACCGGCCCAGGTTCTTGATCCCTATTCCCGGATCAATCATCACTGGCACAGCGCCCGCCTTGAACAGGGCAAATGTAAGCGCAAAGAACTCCAGGCTCGGACTCACCATGAGAATTGTCCGCACTCCTCGTCGTATGCCGATACGTTCAAGGCCGCGGGCCAATCGATCACTCTCCTTATCCAATTGCGCAAACGTAAGATGTGTATAACTCACGCGCCCATACCGGTCACGTCCGTGTGGAAACACCACAGCCAGGGCATTGGGCCGGCTCTTTGCCATGGCCGGCAGGAAAGAAGCAATATTGGTAAAACTTGCATGGTTCATGTGTGATTATGCCTTAGAGTTATGGTTGAGTAATTGAGAAGTTGAGTATCAGTGTTCAGGTGTCAGGTTTCAGTGTTCAGCCTGCCCTGGCGCTTCGGTGTCTCCGATGGACTACCAAGGCACCAACCAGGGTCTGGGCCAGGGGTTTCAGATCTTAAGTTTCTCATTCCTGACACCTGTAAGCTTGTTTAAGTCCATGTGAGAGGCAATTTTTTCCACCCGGAAATTATCTTAGTTGTCACTGCGTTCTCCCTGAAACCTGAC
>DAOURD010000165.1:0-4638 GCA_030625295.1 Desulfobacterales bacterium
TCCGGATGAATTATGGTGCTAAAATGTTTCCCTATCAATTCTTCAGGTTCATAGCCTATGTTTCTAACAGACCGATTTACATAGAGAAAATGCCCGTCAGCGTCCATTTTGTAAACCACATCAGGTATCGCATCAAGCATATGCGCATATTCCTCTATTTTTTCTCCAGCTTGCACCAATTCCTCAATAAGCTGTTTTTTTGTCTTGTTTTCGTCTTTCATGATTTTGGCCTCATATCTTGATCCAGGATTACATGACGACAAACTGGGCGGATAGTTTCGTCAAGATCGCAGAACCTTGTCTTATTTTCTTCATCGGCATTGTGAACAAAAATTAACACTATTTTTACATAGAGGACACGGGGCAAGTGTTGTATCGTTCAAACATGACCCATGGCAAGAACAAGAAGAACTTTGAATTGCTTCCAGCAGAGGAATTCATAGCCAGGGTAACACAGCATATCCCTGAAAAGGGCTTTCAGATGGTGCGTTACTATGGCTGGTACTCCAACAGGTCTATGGGTGAGCGGCGCAAGGAGGGGATGCTGAGACCCGGGGACAAGCCGCCCGAAAAAGAGGACGGCGTGGATTTCACCATACTGGACGTATCTGATTACGATCCTCCGCATGTGCCGTCAAAGACATGGAGGGAGCTTATCAAAAAGGTCTGGGAGGTTGATCCTTTGACCTGCCCGCGATGCGGCTCTGAAATGAAGATCATCAGCCTGATCCAGGATCCTGACGTAATTCGTCAGATACTCAAACACCTTGGGCTTTGGAAACAGGATGCAGGGTCTCGATGCAAAAAGCCAAAGCCGGATCATGGGCCGGTAGTCTATGAGGAATTTGATGACGGCTGGCCCTCATACGAAGAATCGGAATCAACCCTCCATTAATTACGTCCAGCTGATTTTCACAGGCAGCTATTGGCCATGTGCGCGCAAAATACGCGTGAATTAACTCCTCCAGGGGACGAAACATTTATTTTTCCCTCTTTTTCACAACACATTGAAAATTCCTTGACCTGCAGTTTCCAAAAGTGCTATAGAAGTCAGTGTGTGGTGCTTGGGAGCGCCGTTTCAGTCCAAGTCGCAAAAAGCGATTTCTTATCAGCTTATCAGCTTCAAAATATGTAGCTTTCCCTCGCTTCTACGCCAGAATATGGAATTGAAGCGACACCAACTGTTGCGATATTTTACGCATGACACGACACTAGTTTACACTGTTATTATAAATTTACTCCGCTCAGGCGTGAAGGAAAGATAGACGAGAGACAGATCCGCAGGCTCATGTCTTGGCGGCACTCCGGTTTCAGTGTCTATCGGGGAAATCGGATTGCTCCTGATGACCGAAAAGCACAGTCTGTACGCCATCTGGATTAGCGAGTGACAAATATGACAAATCACTACCGGTTCGGTGACTACCAGCGGAGGCTTGGGGCGGGATACAATGAAGTCAGTTTCAATAATCTGAAACCCGAACTGGAAACAGATGCCGACGGCAACCCCATCCCCGAACCTCAGGTCCGGATAAAACTGACTGCCGGGGAAACCTACCAACTGCTTCGCCCCTATGTCTCGGTGCGTTTTATGGAGCAGGTCAGGGCACTTGTCCCGCTGGCCATCTACCTGCTGCTGTTCCAGATCCTGATTCTGCGCGAACTGGAAGCGGATTACTGGATCATCACCGCCGGCCTGTTTGCGGTTATCGCCGGACTGATGTTTTTCATGGAAGGCCTCAAGCTCGGCCTGATGCCGTTCGGCACCCTAATCGGCAGTACCCTGCCGCGTAACTCACCATTGCCACTGGTCCTTTTCATTACAATGCTGCTCGGCATTGGTGTGACCTTTGCCGAACCGGCGATTGGTGCATTAAAGGCTGCGGGTAAAAACGTATCGGTTGAACAGGCGCCCTACCTGTATGCCCTGCTCAACGAATGGGCTGATACGCTGGTCTTGGTCGTTGGTTTCAGTGTCGGCCTGGCAGCGGTGCTGGGAACCCTGCGTTTCCTCTACGGCTGGAGTCTGAAGCCGATGATTTACGCGTCACTGTTCCCTGTACTGGCGCTGACGGTATACAGTGCCACCGATCCACAAATGGAAAAGATCATCGGCCTGGCCTGGGACTGCGGTGCCGTTACCACCGGGCCGGTCACTGTACCACTGGTGCTGTCGCTGGGCATCGGTATCGCGGCAGCCGCCGGAAAGGGCGACTCGGGCCTGTCAGGCTTCGGCATCGTCACCCTTGCCTCGCTGTTCCCCATTACCGGCGTACTTTTGCTGGCCCTGTATGTGTCCTTCACCCAATCCCCCACCGGAATCATCGAAATTGCGCAACAGGCAGCGGCAGCCGCGCAGGCGGCGGAACCGGCCTGGTATGAGAGCAGCCCGGGTGAAGAAATTATCCTGGGTGTGCGCGCCATCCTGCCGCTGGTACTGTTTCTGTTTCTGGTACTCAGACTGATACTAAAAGAACAACTCAAGAACAAGGGTGAGATTCTTTACGGTATCGCGCTGACGATCATCGGTATGTGCATCTTCAACCTGGGACTCACCTACGGCCTTTCCAAGCTCGGTGGTGACGTAGGTGCGCTGGTTCCGGCTGCGTTCACCGACGTGCCCGGCGTAGAGGTTTCACCCATTTATAGATATGTCATCGGCCTGAGCGTGGCGCTGTTATTTGCGTGGGCTCTGGGCTTTGGTGCCACCCTGGCGGAACCAGCACTCAACGCCCTGGGGGTAACCACGGAGAATTTGACCAATGGCGTCTTCAAGAAGAAGACCCTGCTCATCGCTGTCTCCCTCGGCGTGGCATTCGGTATTGCAGCTGGCCTCGCCAAGTTGATATTCCACCTGCCACTGGCATGGATGATCGTGCCAAGCTATCTGCTGGCTGCTGTACTGACCGCTGTTTCCAGCGAAGAATATGTCAACGTTGCCTGGGACAGCGCCGGGGTAACCACCGGCCCGATCACCGTCCCCCTGGTACTGGCCATGGGACTCGGTATCGGCTCTGCAATGAACGCCGTGGAAGGCTTCGGGATTCTCTGCATGGCGTCTATCGGCCCCATTATTACGGTGATGATCACCGGTCTATGGGCGCGTTATAAAGCCGGAGTACAGGCTGAAGCGGCCATCGCTGAAGCGGCGATATCTGCGGAACAGGAGGCGCAAGCCGTATTATGAACAATGGCAATATTACCTATTTGACCGACGTGGCCTTGATCACCTGTGTTGTCAAGGGTGGCATGAGTGATGTCATATTGAAGGCCGCACGAGACGTCGGCGCGATCACCGGCGCCATCAGTTTCCATGCCAGAGGATACGGCGCGCGGGAACGCCTTGGCTTGCTCGGTATCGCTGTAGAAGCAGAAAAAGAAGTGGTCAGTATTCTGGTTTCATCGGAGCAGCGGGATACCATATGCAACAGTATCTACCGGGCCGGCAAACTGGATGCCCCGGGTAATGGTTACCTGTACATCACACCACTGGAGAAAGTCGCCACCTACATCCCGCAGGAGTTGATGAAAAAGCTGGAGGAAGGATCATGACCCCGACCCCAGATAGTTATCAACCCCTCCCCCCAAAAGCCGCCAAACTCATCACCTGCGTATTACCCGATGACGGGAGTGACAAGGCGTTGATGCGGGCACTGCGTCACGAAAAGCAGGTCATCAGAATAAGCAGTGTAGCCTGCCGGGGTACCGCTGTTTTGCAGAGCGCCAAAAGCAAACGCGACCGACTGCCGGAACCCACCCTGGTGAGAAAGGTGGAGGTGGTGGTCGCAGACGATGAGGCTGATGCTCTGTTCGATTACATCTATGAAAAAGCAGGTATTGGCCGGAAGGGAGGCGGAGCTATGTTTATGGGTCCACTGATAAACATGACGCCGTTTGAACTACCCGAGGGTGTACCTGACGAAAAAGCAAGTTAGTGTCCACCCAGAAACGGTCCTTTTGCCCAATCTCCGCGTCATGATCAGAAAATATCTTGCCATGCCCGAAGCCTCGTCTATCTATCACCCCAGAGATCCATTCCAGTCGCCACTATGGAACATCCTGCACAATAACTATGAAGAGTTCAAGGCAAACTACGACGAGAGCTATGAGAAACAGTACGGCTTCTTCCGGCTGGTCGCCGTGACAAGTCCGTTCCGTAGTGGACGATGTAGTACATGAATACCTGAAGTGCGGAGACCTGAAGGAAGGCTTCGCCAGGGTCCGGTGCACGAATCCAGACTGTCGCCATGAATATCTCCTGGCATTTAGCTGCAAAGGCCGATGGTTCTGCCCAAGCTGCCATTCCAAAAAGGTGATCAAGTTCGGAGAGGATATATGCAACAACATCCTCTATCCGATACCGCACAGGCAGTTTGTATTCAGCATACCCATTCTTCTCCGGGTCTATTTCAAATACGACCGGGAGCTTTTGACAGAGTTTTGCCATTGTGCAAGGGGAAGTCTTGAGATCTTCTTTTATACTGTGCTTGGCCTTCCGGACGGAATTCCAGGCCTTGTGATGGTCATTCACACCTTTGGAGATTACGCCAGGTTCCACCCGCATCTTCATGCCATAGTCGCTGACGGCCTTTTCCGAAAGAGTGGGTCCTTTTATGTGCTTCCAAGGTGCGAGATGAAGCA
>DAOURD010000058.1:0-6395 GCA_030625295.1 Desulfobacterales bacterium
AGGACTTATGTTCATATTTCGAATTTTATTTTCTGCCAGAAAGAACACGAATTCTATTATTAACGGACTAATGAACAAGCCCCGCCTTGTCTTTCTGTTAACAGGACTCTGCATCGTTTCCCTTTTCCACGGTTATGTGTATGCGGAAACAGATCCAAATTTTCCAGCTCAAAGCAGGGCTGATGTCCTTGATAGCCCATGGATTGATCGGATTATCCCTTCCAAGCTCAATGATCTGTTGGTTGTTTTGAAAAACGGGCTCACAGTATTGATTCGTGAGTCTCACGGATCAAAAGTGGTCTCGTCTCGGGTATTGGTCAAGACCGGATCGATCTATGAGGGGCAGAGGACGGGAGGCGGGCTTTCTCACTACCTGGAGCACGTAGTCTCAGGCGGCACGACGTCAAAGATTGCCGAGGCACAGATCAAGGTGCGTCTTCAGGCCATAGGCGGGGCCTCCAACGCCTATACGAGTTATGGCCATACCGGATATTTTATCAATACCACACGGGAGCATCACAAAGAGGCCCTTTCCCTGCTTTTGGCCTATGTGACTGACTGTCAATTTGATGAAACCGAATATCAGAGAGAGAAGGGTGTGATACTCCAGGAATTTCAGATGGGCGAGAACGACCCCTCGCGCCAACTCTGGTACTCATTTATGAAGACAGCGTATCGTAAGCATCCTGTCCGGTATCCGGTTATTGGGCAAAAAGAGATCTTTCTCAAAATGGACAAAGAGGATCTCGTAGCGCATTATCGTCGATGGTATGGGCCAGAAAACATGGTCGTTTCGGTGGCTGGAAACGTAGATAAAGAGGAGGTACTCAAAACAGTGCTTGATCTTGCCGGACTCCTGAAACACGCTGCAAATCCCCCATATGTTTTTCCGGCAGAACCACCCCAACTCGCCCCGCGTAGGGTGGAGGAGACCGTACCCATGGCGAGGATCGCACAGGCTCAAATTGGCTTTCGAACCGTTGCCCTAACCGATCCGGACCTTTATCCCCTTGATGTGCTGGCTGTTGTCATGGGTGATGGCCGCACTTCAAGACTGTATCAAACAGTACGTGATAACAAGGGCCTGGTCCTTTCGATCAGTGCCGGGAGCTGGACCCCCGTTTTTGCAAAAGGCCAGTTTTTGATCTCTATGGATCTCGCTTACGAAAATCTGTCGAAAGCAATTGATGCGGTCTGGGAAGAACTCTCAGACGTTCAGAAAAACCCGATAAGCGAAGAAGCTCTGAAGAGGGCCAAGAATAAGGTAGTGGCGGACCATATCTTTGGTCAGGAGTCTGTGCAAAGCCAGGCCAGTCGGCTTGGATTGGATTGGGCAGCCACGGGTGATCCTTATTTCAGTGAAAACTACGTGTCAAAGATCCAGGAGGTTGTCTGCGAAGATGTGAGGCGGGTAGCAAAAAAATACTTTCAGAGGGACCGGATGACCCTCGCAGTGATCAAGCCGCCCGTGGCAGCATCGAAACCCCGGGAGTTGCCGTTGCCACCTTCTATCTCACAGGAAAAAGTTCACAAAATCATACTGCCAAATCAGATGACTCTTCTTCTGAAAAGGAACACAGCAACGCCCATTGTTGCCTTAAAGCTCATGGTGAAGGGGGGACTTCGGTTCGAGCCAGTCGAAAAGTCCGGCATTTCTCACTTCATGGCATCTCTTCTAACCAAGGGAACCAAGAATCGGTCCAAGATCGAGATTGCAAAGACCGTCGAAGATCTGGGGGGATCGATCCGGTCGAGTTCTGGACAAAATGTGGTGAGCGTATCGGTTTCTGTCCTAAAAGAACACCTCGACATCGCTCTCAACCTGCTTTCCGACGTGGTTCTCCACCCCACATTTCCGGAAAGTGAAATCGAAAAGCAGCGCAGGGAGACTCTCATGGCGATCCAAAGGCTCGATGAGCACTGGACGTCAGAGGTTACCCGGCTCTTCAAGCGGCATTATTACCATAAGCACCCCTACCGAAATGATGTGATCGGCTCAGCCAAAGCTGTGGAGAGCTTTTCCGCTGAAGACATAAGAGATTTTTATGAATCGATCATGATGCCGAACAATGCCGTCTTGGCTATATTCGGAGACATTGATCCTGAGGCAGTCACTTTTAGGGTGGAAAAGGCATTTAAAGATTTTAAACCCGGTATTTTGGAACAGCCTATCATTGAGATGGAGACCCAAAATATTATCCAGGACGAAATCTTTGGGATATTCAACGAGAAGACATCGGCGGCTATTGTCATAGGGTATAACGGCCTGACGCTTGCCGACCACGATCGCCCTGTGGTGGAGGTGTTGGACGCCATTGTTTCAGGCATCCGATATCCCAGTGGGTGGCTCCACGACGCCCTGAGAGGCGGGGACAAAAACCTGGTCTATGTGGTGCATGCCTATCCCGCCTTTGGAATCGATGGCGGGTATTTCGGGATAATGGCCCAGACCACCATCGACAATCTTGACGAGGTCTTCAAGATTATTCTGGATAATATGGCCTTGATTCAAGATACGGAGGTGGACTCCGCAACCTTAGAGCGAGCCAAAAGTATGTGCATCACCACACATGAGATTGGCCTGGAAAGGATTGCGTCTCAGGCCTCAAGTGCTGCTGTCAACGAGATTCTGGGGTTGGGCTATGACTATGATAGCAAATATCCTGGTTTCATTCAGCGTGTTAGTGCAGGGGACGTCTTGCGGGTGGCGAAGAGACTGTTTTCCCACCATTTGATTGTGACTACAAAACCCAAACGATTGACGATTGATGATTGATGATTGACGATTGATGAACAACTAATAAGCTCAAGTTTCGCACCCTGAAACAGAACGAAAGACATATATCCAAAGGCTTTTCGCAGAGCCTGCCCCTGTGAAAACACGGGAATGACAAGGAGTTGCGGTTTTGTGTCATTCCCGCGAAGGCGGGAATCCATGGGGGTGCGAAACTTGAGTAATAAAGATTCTTTTCAATCATCAATCATCAATCGTCAATCCTATTTCTGCACCATGAAGCATCCCAGGTATTTTCGGATGACCTGGGTATAGAATTCAATCTTTTCTTCGTCTTCGGCTCCTCTGATCCCTTTGAAATTGAAAAACGTAAGGCCGTTCTCGTAATTGATTTGAGAAAGGGCCTCGCTTCTTTCGGTTACTCGTTGTTTGTATAACTGATTGCCCAACGCCCGGATCTTTTTTATGCGCTCTTTCTTGACCAGGTCGCGCCGATTATATGCTTTCAGTACCTTGAGAACCACCCAGTACGATTCGAAATAGGTCTTGAGGAAGCTTGCAAAACACAACAGTTTCCGGAAACCTGCAGCAGTAATATTGTAAGTGTCAGGAAGCGTTGGATGAGGCATGAGTATGGCGTCATCAATGAATGCCTTTAGGGTCTTCCTGACCATATATTCGGGGGTCTTGTCTACGTCGTAGGCGAACTCGTATTTAAAAAAATCTTGCAAGAAGTTGTAATCCGACTGCAAGGCCGATGCCGAGAATTGAAAGGCGTCATAGGAGAGGATCGCTAAGGCGGTGTATGCCGCCGGAATAAAAAAATGGATGCAGTTGTTCTTGTAATATTCAAGGGTTAGGCGTTTGTTTTCCAAGACGAGATACCATTTTTCGTCCGTGGCTGTATCATCTTGCCCTTTTTCTCGCTGTCTCTCGACAAACTTTCGATTGCTATACATGGCTAACACGTTTTCGACGACGTGGTGGGGATCGTCAAGGTCTTCCGACAACCGGGCTTTTTGGGAAAGCAAATATTTTAAGTAAGTCTCCGCATAATCCATAAGCTCGTTTTGGCTAAAACGCGGTTTAGGGTAATTCAGGATAGCACACGCTGTGAGTGCCTGGGGCGTGACCACTGAGACAGCGTTGATGGCATTGATGATTCGATAGGAGAGGTTGCGGCCCAAGGCCTGATATTCAGCCTGGTCCATCTCCTGCAGAGAGGGGTTGGATCTCGATACCAAGCCCTCTAGTGAAATCGGCTCAGCAAATTGGACATATATACGGCCGTATCGCTTTTTCAAAACCTTTCGGGCCCGAATCAGTTGCCAGAAGCTTTCCTGTTTCTTTTGGATTCCTTCCAATTCGTTCAAGAAGGCGGTTTCTTCTAGAAGGCGGTCATACCCAATATAGACAGGTACAAACATCAAATCTTGACAGACGCCGTTCTTGTATGCATCCAGTAGTATAGAAACCAAACCTGTTTTTGGAAGGACCAGTTTTCCTGTTCGACTCCGTCCCCCCTCAATAAAGAACTCGATATTGAAGCCTTGGTCAATTAACATGTGGACATATCCTGAAAAGATGGCCGTATACAGTTTTGCCCCGTGAAAGGTCCGTTTTATGAAAAAGGCGCCGCTCTTCCTGAAAAGGGTTCCCATAGGCCAGAAGGCGAGGTTGCGCCCCGCTGCTACATGAGGAGAGGGTATGTTATTGGTAAATAAAAGGTAGTTAAGGATAAGGTAATCAAAATGGCTCTTATGGCAAGGAACAAAGACAAGGGGAGCCTTTGTAGCCGCACTTTTCACCCGGTGCAAGCCTTCCATATCAAGTGTGATACCGTCAAACATGGTCTTCCATACCCATCCAAGGATTATAGAGAGGGTCTGAATGAAGGTAACACTATAATCGGCTGCAATTTCATTTAGGTAGGCATCGGCTTTCTTATAGATTTCGCTGATATCCTTCTTTTGGGATTGAGCGTACCGCTTCATGAAATCCTGGAACCGTTCATTTCTCAGTATGAGTTCCTTCAACTCCTCTCGTGTTTTAACGACCGGCCCGGTGATGCTCTGGCGGTGGCGATTCATCTGTTCCAGAAGCCTGTTTCGGAGGGTAAATGAGAGCTGTTCAAGTCCTCGACTCTGGTTTTCAGGCTCCTCAAGAAAATCTTTCAGGTTGACCGGATCAGAGATCTCTACAAATGCTTTTTGAGGAGTACGCAAAATAACTGCCCATCGTCGGAGTCGCCCCGGGTTTTCCTCACTGCCAAACATAATATCAACAAGACTTCGAGGAGGACGATGGGGCTTCTTACTGAAAAAGAGCCACTGGGGGACTATGCACACCGGACGATCGGTCGTGCGCTGCAGTTCAATAAGATATTCTAAAGGGTCCTCTTTGGCCTTTACAAATCGATGATAGAACCCCTTTCGGTCAACCAGAGAGAGAAAGGCCGCAGATCCGGCTTCCATTTGACGCTTAAAGTAGCCAGATTCATAAGGATTTGGAAAGACCCTATACCTGAAGAAATGATCCAGATGGGCAAGGACGATACGAATGAGTCGGGAGACCTTCTGCCAGAGAAAGATCCTATATTCAAAGCCGATTTCCGGAAAAGGGATCCCTTCCTCTTTGTATCGGGTATGATAAAAAAGATATTCAAAGCGGCTCCTGTGCTTAGAGACGTAGACGATGATAGCTTCTTTCGAGAGGGTTTTCAGGAATGCACTCTGGGTTGGGTTAATATACACATCGGAAAAGAATGACTTCAGAGTTAAGGATGAGAGAAAACCCGACTTTTCCGGCAGGCAACAGGTATAATGATTATGATGGCCCTGAAGAGCAGCGTTTATCCATGAATTGATCTTTGTTTTTATTCGTTGAATCAGTTTCATTTCGCCCGTTGTGCCCGTTGGCCCGTTTACCCGTTGGCCCGTTAGCGGTTTGTCTTATTAGTTGTGAACTGGCCAACGAGTTAACCGAATATTTACAAATAGTTACAAAGGACAATTTCCCAATTACTCGTACGGGAACGATAGCACAAATTTTTTCTGTGTCAATTTGAAAATAGTGTGCTATGAGTAGATTATTAGCATATTATCGTAACTTCGGCCACCAATAGAACCTGGTTACAATGCTCTGCGTTGTAACCCTGGCCCAGACCTGGCTTATAGGCTCAATCGGCTGATCCGAGCATGCAGCACCCTGTACACCTTGTCGGCCAATTCGAGCACGTCGCGCCAGGGCAGGCCCAAATCGCTGGACGCTCTGCGTCCGACACAGATTATTTTTTCCAAGACGCAGAGCGTCTGACGGAATACGTTTCCACGCAGAGCGTACGAACGAGATGGCCGAACTTGTGACCGAGGCCGGGTATTATGGCAACGACAGGAGACGTCGTCTTAATTTACTGCGAAGAACAGCCAGTTTTTTTTGCACGTATCGAAGATATCTCGACTGACCGAAAGCGCGATTGGTATCAAGTAAGGCTACTTGTGCTCCAAATTCCTTTGACAGAGGCCCTCTGGATACTCAGGGATGAATACATAAATGGTGAAGCCTTCACCATGAATGAGCGTAAGATTAGGATAGAGAAGGTTACGGCCCCCCAGGGGCCGGAGCCAGAGAGCTTACCATCTGACAGCGATTTCAGGAAAAA
>DAOURD010000241.1:0-3923 GCA_030625295.1 Desulfobacterales bacterium
AGGGAGTATGAGCGAAGCGTTGCATTGCAGAAAAAGAAGATCCTCTCCGAATCAAAGTTCGATGCCGCAGAGTCTGAATTTAAAACCCAGCAGTCCAGGCTGAAAGTGGCTATTGCCCAGGTATCTCAAAAAGAGGCGGCCCTGAAGATAGCCAATGTACAGTTTTCTTACACTCAGATTCAAGTGCCTGAAAATAATACTACCGGGTGCCGGGTGGTGGGAGAGCGATTTGTGGACGAAGGGGCCATGTTGGCGCCCAACACGCCGATAGCCTCTGTTCTCGATATCGGAAAGCTTATCGCCGCCATCCATGTCATCGAACGGGATTATCCCAAGATTCAGTTGGGACTGGAAGCAGTCATTTCAACCGACGCATTTCCGGGCCGCACCTTTGCCGGAAAAGTAATTCGAATAGCCCCCATTCTAAAAGAAAAATCCCGGGAGGCCCGGGTGGAGGTCGAAATCCCCAATGCGCAAAAGCTTCTGAAACCGGGGATGTTTGCACGGGTTCAGATCCAATTCGATGAGCATGAAAACGTCACAGTGGTTCCGCTAACCGCCCTTGTCAAAAGAAACGGAACTCAGGGGGTTTTTCTTGTTGATTTCCAGGAGCAAAAAGCCCGGTTTATTCCAGTAACTGTCGGTATCGTAAACAGCGTCCAGGCGGAGGTGCTGAATCCGCTCATCACCGGTTCAGTGGTGACCCTGGGGCATCACCTGCTGGAAGACGGGGCTTTGATTATTCTACCAGGTAAATCATGAACATCTCCCGCTTTTCCGTCAGGCGCCCAGTGCTGACAGTCATGGCCTCTTTGATCGTCATCATCGTGGGCGGGGTTTCTTTGTCCCGGCTTTCCATCGACCTGATGCCCGATATCACCTACCCGACGCTGAGCATTACAACCGAATACGAAAACGCCAGTTCCGAGGAAGTCGAAGAACTGATCACACGCCCCGTCGAGGAGGCCATGAGCGCGGTTCCGGGGGTGGAAGAGGTCACCTCGGTCTCTGCCGAAGGCCGAAGCAGCGTTCGGGTTACTTTCACATGGGGTACGGACCTGGATGCAGCAGCCAACGATATCCGGGACCGGTTGGATCGCGTCATTCCGCGCCTTCCGGAAGATGCAGAACGACCCCGGCTGCGTAAGTTCGATCTTGCCGCCTTTCCGATTCTCATCATGGGAGTATCCAGCAACCTGGACCCCATCCAGGTAAGAATACTTATCGACAATCAGGTGAAAAACCGGATCGAGCGCATTCCCGGGGTGGCCTCTTTGAATATTCGGGGCGGACTGAATCGGGAAATTCACGTCAACCTGAACGCGGAGAAGATAAAAGCCCTTGGCCTTCCCATCGATCAGCTTTTAGGCCGACTCAAGGAAGAAAACATCAATCTTCCGGCCGGCACCATCGAACAGGGGCTGCTCGATATCACCATCCGAACTCCTGGTGTTTACAACAGCCTGGATGAGTTGCGGAACACGGTGGTCGCCATCCGGGAACGGGTGCCTATTCAGCTAAAGGAAATCGCCACAGTAGAAGATGCCTGGGAG
The DNA here is from genome assembly GCA_030625295.1 of Desulfobacterales bacterium. Classification (GTDB taxonomy): domain Bacteria; phylum Desulfobacterota; class Desulfobacteria; order Desulfobacterales. Next base: position 1,554 of record DAOURD010000241.1, read on the forward strand.
AAAGTAACTCGGATAGTTCGGGTAAACGACAAGCCCGGTGTGCGCCTTTCGGTCAACAAACAGTCGGGGAAAAACACCGTGGAGGTGGCAACCGGGGTGCTCAAAGAGATTGAACGGATCAACAGGGAAATCCCCCAGATCCATATTATCCCCATAATTAACACTTCAGATTATATTCAGCGCTCCATCACCAACGTGGGTACCACCATCCTTTATGGCGGAGTTCTGGCTCTATTCGTGTTGTTGCTTTTTCTCCGGAATATCCCCAACACCGCCATTATTGCCACCACGATCCCCATATCGGTGGTTGCCACCTTCGCCTTGATGTATTTCAGCGGCTTTACATTGAACCTGATGACTCTTGGCGGTCTGGCGTTAGGCATCGGCATGCTGGTGGACAACGCCATAGTGGTACTGGAAAATATTTACCGGCTTCGAGAAGGGGGCCAGGAACCGGAATCGGCCGCTATAAACGGCAGCCGGGAAGTGATGGCTGCGGTCATTGCCAGTACCCTGACTACGCTGGTGGTTTTTGTGCCGCTGATTTTCGTTCGCGGCATGTCGGGGGTCATGTTCAAGCAGCTCTCTTACGTCGTCAGCTTCTCGTTGGGCTGCTCCCTGATGGTGGCGCTGACTCTCGTCCCCATGCTGGCGTCCAGGGTCCGCGGTCCTGTTGCTCAAGAAACAGGTAACGGAACCACCCGGGGCCACAGAATCTATCGGATTACCGACCGGTTTTTCAGGCGGATGGAGATAGAATACGGGAAGCTGCTTTGCTTTACCCTGAATCATCGGATCATGACCATAAGCGGAACCCTGCTCCTTCTGATCGGAAGTCTCTTTCTTATCCCGCTGGTAGGGGTTGAGTTAATGCCCAACACCGACGAGAGTGAGGTTCGGGTATACGCGGAAATGGCCGTGGGCACCCGGCTCGATTTAGTCAATCAATCCTTTCAGAAAATCGAAGCCATCGTCAAACAAGAAGTGCCGGAAATCGAAAACACAGTGTCATTTATCGGTGGTTCCACTTGGCGGGCACGTGGGTCCAATGCCGGTGAGATGCGCATTGCGCTGAAGCCGGTCAAAGAACGGACCCGATCCAGCGAAGAGATAGCAGTAGCCCTTCGCAAAAAACTCGTTTTTACACCAGGCGTCAAAATCCGCACCCGTGCCGGACAGGGGCTCTTTTTGCTTCGAATCGGCACAGGGGGAGATGAAAAGGTCCAGGTGGAAGTGCGCGGCCATAATCTTGAGACATCCGACGCTTTGGCCCGTCGGGTTGAGGAGATAATCGGAAATGTGGCCGGCATCACAGACACCAGAATGAGTCGGGAGACCGGAACCCCGGAAGAGCTCATTATCGTGGACCGGCAAAAGGCCGCCGATATGAAACTTACGGTATCCAGGATTGCCAACATGTTGCAAACCGTGCTTTCCGGATCCTCTGCAGGAAATTACAGGGAAGGGGGAAACGAGTATAGAATTCTGGTAAAGATCGAGGGCGCGGAGAAAAAAGACCTGCGGGATATTCTGGACCTTCCCATCACCAATGCCGAGGGTGAGCAGGTAGTGCTTCGAAACGTAGTAGATATTCGCCCCTGGCGCGGGCCGGTGCTTATCCAACGCAAAGACCAGGAGCGCGTGGTCTATGTAACGGCCAATATCAGTGGCAGGGATATGGGCTCCATTTTAGCCGATATACGTGAGGGCTTGCAATCGGTGCCCGTGCCCGGAAATTTCAACATCCTTTTTGGGGGAGATTACGAAGAACAGCAGAAATCCTTTCGCGAACTTTCAATAAGTTTTGTGCTGGCCTTAATCTTGGTATATATGGTGATGGCATCGCTCTATGAGTCGCTGCGATATCCATTTGTGGTGATGTTTTCCGTACCGCTTGCGGCTATCGGTGTGATCCTGATGCTCTTTTTAACCAATACCACCTTTAATATACAGTCATATATTGGGTGTATCATGTTAGGCGGCATTGCGGTGAATAACGCCATTTTGCTGGTAGATCACATCAATCTGCTACGCCGCCGGGACGGACTGCCCCTGAGAGAAGCCATCGAAGAGGGGGGCAGAAGACGACTCCGACCGATTCTGATGACCGGAATGACCACGATTTTGGCCATGTCGCCACTGGCTTTGGGCATCGGCGAAGGCGGTGAAGCCCAGGCGCCCATGGCCCGTGCCATTATCGGAGGGCTACTCAGTTCGAATCTGATTACGCTGGTGGTGGTCCCCGTCATCTACGCGCTTTTCGAACAAAAAAAGTTAAAGATAGAGACCTCCGGCGTTATGGAACGCAAATAATGTCCCCTATATTACCTTACCGTTCGCTGGCAAGTCTTTCAGAAAGAAGGAGGCAAT
>DAOURD010000221.1:0-4107 GCA_030625295.1 Desulfobacterales bacterium
AACTCACCGGACTGTACCTGGTAGATTCTGAGAACATAGCCCATTTTCGCCTCATTCGCCTGGGCAGGACTTTCGGGGATAACGTCGAAGTGCTGTCTGGGCTCAAGGAGGGAGATCGTTATGTTATAAGGCCTTCTCCAAGGCTTGAGGACGGAGCCCGGGTAGACGTAACATCATGAAACAAGAGCTGGGTCCGGCAGGCAAAATAGCCGGGATTTTCATTGATTCCAAGCTTACCCCACTTATCATCGTAGCCTCTATTATCTTGGGCATCGCTGCTGTTTATTCTCTCCCAAGGGAAGAGGAGCCCCAGATCATTGTCCCGATGATCGATATATTCGCCGGGTTGCCGGGGGCAAGTGCAAAAGAGGTTGAAGAGCGGATCACTAAACCCATGGAAAAACTGCTGTGGGAAATTCCAGGGGTGGAGTATGTTTATTCCACCTCAAGTCCGGGGATGTCCATGGCAGTGGTCCGGTTCTTTGTGGGAGAAAACGAGGAAAACGCCATTGTCAGGCTCCAGTCAAAACTGCTGGCCAATTACGATCGCATCCCCTGTTGTGCCACCCCACCCCTGGTCAAACCGCGCTATATCGACGACGTTCCTATCCTTGCAATGACATTTTGGGCAGAAGATGTCGACCATTACACCTTGCGCAGGATTGTGGCCGAGGTGGAAGATATTATAAAGCGCGAGGATGAAGCGTCCATCACCCGGATAATCGGCGGTTACCGGCGCCAGGTTGAAGTGCGTCTGGATCCGGTTCGCCTGGCAGCATTCCACCTGGCCCCTGTTGCAATTGCCGACATGTTGCGTGCTGCCAACCAGGAATCGGAAATCGGAAGCTTCCCCTCTGTGGATGGGGAAATCCTGGTGCATACCGGAGGCTTTCTGCGTGATGCAGATGATGTGGGCCGGGTGGTGGTGGCGATCCACGGAGGCCGGCCCGTTTACTTAAGAGATGTGGCTACTATTGAGGATGGTCCTGAAGAGCCGGACCAGTATGTCTTCCTCGGGACAGGCCCGGCGGCCCAAGATAAGGGAATTGTTGCAGACCCTTCACCTCAAGGTGTCTATCCGGCAGTGACCCTCACTGTTGCCAAGCGAAAGGGAGCCAATGCCGTCACAGTGGCCAATAATATCTTGTGCCGGGTGGAAGAGAGCAAGGGCCTGGTAATTCCTGAAAACATTCACATGACGGTTACCCGCAATTACGGCGAGACGGCAAAGGAAAAATCCGATGAACTGCTGCTTCATATGTTTATTGCCGTCCTCTCAGTTACACTCCTGATATGGTTTGCCCTCGGCTTTCGCGAATCCGGTGTTGTGGCCCTGGCCATCCCGGTGACTCTGGCTCTCACACTCACTGCCTTCTATCTCTATGGCTACACCCTGAACCGCATCACCCTGTTTGCCCTTATCTTCTCCATCGGCATCCTTGTAGACGATGCCATTGTGGTAGTGGAAAACGTGGTTCGCCACTTCCGCCTTCCGGAAAACAAGGATCGCCCTATTTTGAAGGTAGCTGTTGAGGCAGTAAACGAGGTGGGTAATCCCACCATTCTTGCAACCCTTACCGTCATTGCCGCAATCATGCCCATGGCCTTTGTGGGTGGCCTCATGGGCCCCTACATGCGGCCCATTCCCATGGGTGCCTCAGCCGCCATGGTGTTCTCCCTGTTAGTGGCCTTTATTGTCACGCCGTGGGCATCCGTTCGTCTTTTGAAACACAAGAAGGACATCAGCAGTAAGGAGCATGGTGAGAAGGAAGATTGGTCTGTCAGACTCTATCGTCGGATCATGACACCTCTTATCGAAGCACCTAATTGGCGTTGGCCCTTTCTAATTGGTGTGCTTGTGTTGCTTGTCGCTGCCTGCGCCCTGATCGCTGTGGGTTGGGTCCAGGTTAAGATGCTTCCATTTGACAACAAGAGTGAGTTTCAGGTGATAGTTGATATGCCGGAATCCGCCACCCTGGAGGAGACATCAACAGCAGCCCTGGAGATGGGCACTTTCTTGAAAACCGTAAATGAGGTCGTGGATTATGAAATCTATATCGGCACTGCTTCCCCTTTTAACTTTAACGGCCTGGTACGCCACTACTATCTGAGGCAAGGCCCAAACGTTGCCGACATACAGGTCAATCTGTTGAACAAGCATCACAGGAAGGCCCAGAGTCATGATATCGCGAAGCGGGTACGGCCGGGGCTCAAAGAGATTGCCGACAGGTTTAATGCCCGTGTGAAAGTGGCTGAAGTACCCCCAGGACCCCCTGTGCTATCCACGCTTGTTGCGGAGATATACGGCCCGGACTATGAGCGCCAGCGCGAAATCGCCAAAGAAGTAATGAATATCTTTGAAGAGACCCCGGGAGTAGTGGACACTGACTGGTATATGGAAGATAAGCAGACCAGAATCAATCTTGTTGTTGATAAGGAAAAGGCAGCACTGCACGGGATCAGTGCCTCCCAGATCAACCAGACCCTTGAGCTTGCCCTGAAAGGCAGGCCGGTCGGCCTGCTCCATCAACCCAGGGAGAAAGAGGACGTGCCCATTGTACTCCGCATGCCTTTGGCTGAGCGGGCAGGAATTGAGCGCCTGGTGGCCATCAGGATTTCCTCCACAGATGGCCGGCTTGTGCCGCTCTCAGACCTGATCTTTGTCCAGGAAACCGATCTGGATCGCAGTATCTATCATAAAAACCTGATGCCGGTCGTCTATGTTACAGGGGATGTGGCCGGGGCCAAGGAGAGTCCTGTATATGCCATTCTCGAGATGCGCAAGAAAATCGATGCCATCTCTCTGCCCGAGGGATATCAGATCGCCCAGTATACAAGCCGCATTCCTGAAAGCTCAAAACAATTTGCCATGAAATGGGACGGCGAATGGCATATTACCTATGAAGTGTTCCGCGACCTGGGTATTGCCTTTGGGGTGGTCCTGGTGCTCATTTTTATACTTATTGTTGGCTGGTTTAAATCGCTCAGTACACCGCTGGTCATTATGGCGGCAATCCCATTTTCCCTGATAGGTATCCTGCCTGCCCATTGCCTCATGGGCGCATTCTTTACAGCGACTTCCATGATCGGCTTCATTGCAGGTGCCGGTATTGTGGTGCGAAATTCTATCATTCTGGTGGACTTCATCGAGCTTCGCCTCAAACAGGGAATGCCGTTGGATAAGGCAGTCATTGATGCCGGGGCCGTAAGGTTCCGTCCCATGATGCTCACGGCCGCGGCTGTTGTTGTTGCCGCCTCTGTCATCCTCTTTGACCCTATTTTCCAGGGCCTTGCCATATCGCTCATGGCAGGGGAGGTGGCGTCTCTCTTACTTTCAAGGATGACCGTGCCTATCCTTTACTATCTGGACAAGCGATGGGAGCTTGGACACTACAAGCATCCTGTACATGAGGAAGTGTAACTACTCAATGCCTTGTCAGAATTTCATGGATTTTGGATACTCTAATCGATATTATAGGAGCGTTTAGCTCACCAGCGCCGTGCACCAGACTAGGCTTGGAAATTCGCATTTCTTACGGCGTCTGGTGCAGCGTTTGGCTCGCCATAGTCATATGTTAAATTAAAACGCCATTTTTGGCGTAATCTGAAATTAGAGATTTTCCAGATTTCCATTCATCGGGAGTAAATGCCGATGCTTCGATAGGCGCAAAAACTTGATAAATGGCATCGGTCAAGATGTTTATACGTTCCCAGTAACTCTTGTCTGAAAAACTTGAGGAGATGACAACAAGGTCAATATCACTATCCTCGCGGGCAGTACCCTCAGCATGGGAACCAAACAGGATCAGTTGGTCAACTCGAATATTGATGGATTCCAATGCGTTTTTGAATCTCTTGACGGTAGCTAAAACTGTGTCTTGACCCATTTCAATACATCCTTACTTTTTTCGATCATTTCTTTCGTGATCTCTTCAGTGTAGGCCGATTGTATCTTCGCCAAATCATCGGGGTAGCGGGTAGCGACGCTGGCCGTGTTCAGCTTTATGATAAACTTTTCCAGTTCTTGATCAGGTTTCTTACCAATTTTATTCAGAAGATAAATTAGATTATGGGTTTTGGGTGGCACCTCATGAAGTTTTTTTGAGT
>DAOURD010000189.1:0-4358 GCA_030625295.1 Desulfobacterales bacterium
CTAAAACGACGCTGTCTCCAAGGATGGTCAGGCTGCTGAAAGAAGCGACTTCCTTAAATGCCTTAATATCCCGGCGAAGGCTCTTGAATGAATCGATGTAGCTCAGGTTCTTAACCCCGCTGGCACCATCTTTTAGCGGTAGTCCCTGGAGTGCGGCATCGATCACAAAAGGAGCAATGACAGGTTTGGCAAGTCTGTGACGTTTACTGATTTCGTTTGACGCCACATAACCCAGGGCGATTATTAGATCAACGTCGTCTCTTGACATCAGGCGGTCAATGGCCTGGTTTACACCGGCAATCGTCCAGTCACCAACAAGGGTGAAATCCGCAGGAAACCGGACATCGAACTGGTCCTCAGTAAGCGAAAAAATCTCCTTTTTGAGTAGATTGAACCCTTCGGGATACCTTGCCCACGGCCCGTCCATCACGATGCCGATACGAGCAACTGGAAGAGCGGCAACGGCATTTACAGCGATGATGCAGGTTAGGGTCATAAGAATAAGGCTCGTTACCAAACCGATAAATCTGAACTTCATGGGATACTCCTTTGTCGAAACTGGAAATTCGAAATTTGAAATTAGGTAACGCGTCTACATCTTTGTGTTTTTCCCAATTTCTAATTTCTAATTTCATTGCCAAAGTACAGGATTAACAAAGTGTAAACTGCTTTCGACTTGCTATGAAGGATACCCGAATATCCTACTTTTCTCAGACATTCATTATTCCTTGCTCGACATTCGACATTCGTACTCTGCTACCTTTCTTTCTTCACTCTAAAAAATATGGCATACAGCACCGGCACCACGATCAGGGTGAGCACGGTGGCGAAACCCAGGCCGAACATGATGGTCACAGCCATAGCTACGAAAAATGCGTCGGTCAAAAGCGGCATCATGCCTAAGATTGTGGTGCTGGCCGCCATGGAAACCGGGATAAGGCGGCTTACACCGGAGTCTACAATGGCCTCAAATCCAGGTTTGCCGCCGGCAAGCTGGGTGTCGATCTCGTCGATCAGCACCACGGCATTCTTTATCAGCATGCCTGAAAGACTCAGCAGACCCAGGAGGGCCATGAACCCGAAGGGCTGATTCAGCATCAAAAGCCCGACGGTGACGCCAATGATGGCAAGGGGCACGGTGAGCCAGATGACCAGTGTCTTTCTGATGGAGTTGAACAGCCAGATGATGATCAGGACCATCAGGCCGAAGAAGATCGGTATGGTTGCGGCAAGCGAGGCGTTCGCCTTGGCCGAGCTCTCCGCGTCTCCGCCCCAGGCCATGCTATAACCCGGGATGTCCTTTAGTGCCCACTTATCTTGATAGTGGATAGTGAGTGTCTTTGCGTCAAAGTCTTTGAACTGGTCTTCGTCCGGCTCGAAGCTTTTGTCCAGGACCTGGCCCATGTCCACATTGAGGGCCTTTTCTATTTTCGGCTTGATCCGGGCAAAGAGCTCGCTGGGCAGGCCTTTAAGTGGGTCCGAGTGGAGCGTGATCATCTTGGCCCGGTTGCGCCGCCAGATGTAAGGGTCCTCAAACTCGGTGGCAAAACCGGTGGTTATCTGATCTGCGGGGATCATCTTGTCGGCCGCCGTGCTCCAGACCGGGATGGCGCCGAGGTTGTCCAGGTCTACCCGCTCGGTTTCCGGCAGGCGGGCAATGATCGGCAACAGCTCGTCCTTTTCCCGGTATACGCCTGTTTTGGTGCCCTCAACCGCCGACTCAATGGCCCGGCAAAGATCGGGCCGGTCGATGCCGGCACGCCGCGCCTGGACATCAGCCATCTGTGGCCTGACGACTTTGACTGGGTTCCGCGTTTCGTTCCGCACATACTCGGTGTCCGGGTCATCGAGCATGATGGCTTCGGCTTTCGCGGCCAGGCGGTGCAGTACCTTTTGATCCGGCCCGTAAAGGCGAAGCTGGATCTTGCCACCTGTTGACGGTCCCAGCACGAACAGTCTTGTCTGGATTACGGCCTGGGGTAAAAGGGTCCGGAGTTCCTGCCTGACCTCGTTTCTTATCACGGCGATTCGTTTGTAATCGTTCACGTCGATCAGGACCTGCGCGAAGCTGTGGTAGGGGCTTTCAGGCGTGTAGGTGAGCATAAAACGGACCGAGCTCCCGCCTATCTGGGTGGTCACGTGCTCGACACCCTCAATGGTCTTGAGTTTCTCTTCGACCAGTTTCATCTGGCTGGCCGTCTCCTCGATGCTTGTACCCTCGGGGAACCAGAAATCCACATAGAACTGGGGCCTTGTGGAATCAGGGAAAAAGCTGTTTTTTACATAGCCGAAACCGATAAGCGCCGCAACGAAGCACGCTACAACCACCGCCATGGTGACCCAGCGGAACCTGATGCAGCCCGAAAGGAAAGATTTATAGAGCTGAAAAAACTTGCCGGCGTAGGGATCTTTTGTTTCTTCCGTGCCGCCTTTCCCCTTGGACTTGTCCTTGAGAAAGGTATTGCACAGCAGCGGCGTGCAGGTAACCGCAGTCAGCCAGCTCAGCATTAAAGAAATCAGGATAACCCAGAACAGGGTCGCGCAATACTCGCCCGTGCTGTCAGGGGATGTGCCGATGGAGGCAAAGGCGGTGACTGCCACGATGGTGGCGCCCAGAAGCGGTATGGCGGTCTGGCCGACCACTTCACGGGCCGCACTGAGCGCGTCTTTTCCCTGGTCCATCTTTATCCTTATGCCGTCCGTGACCACAATGGCGTTGTCCACGAGCATGCCCAGGGCGATAATCAGGGCGCCCAACGAGATACGCTGGAGGGTGACATCACCCATAGCCATGAAGATGAAGGTGCCCATGATGGTGATGACAAGGACAGCGCCGATGATCAGGCCGCTCCTGAGCCCCATGAAGATAAGCAGCACCACCACCACGATGATTACGGCCTCGGCCAGGTTCACCAGAAAACCATTGATGGCCTCGACGACTGACTTAGACTGCAGGGAAATAATATGCCCTTCCATTCCCACGGGTCTTGCCGATTCGAGCTCCTGAAGACGCTTGGCCAGGGCCTTGCCCATGGTCACCACGTTGCCGCCTTCAACCGTGGAGATGCCCAGGCCGATGGCAGGTTTGCCGTCGTAGCGCAAAAGCGCCCGGGGTGGCTCCTGGTATCCGCGCTTGATATCCGCCACGTCCCCCAGGTAGATCAGGTGGTCCGAGTCCTTGCCCCGGGTGCTGATGAGAAGTTCCTTGAATTCCTGTTCCGACTTGAACTCCCCGGTGGGATTGACCGGTATGTACTCATTGCCCAGGGTCAGGTGCCCGGAGGCCGCCGGCAGGTTTTTTGCGGACAGGGCACGGTAGATGTCGTCAGGCGAGATGCCGAACTGGGTCATCTTGTCCCGCCGCATCTCAACATAAATGACCTCCGGCCGGTTGGCATACAATGTGATCCGCTTGACATCCCGGACCATAAGCAGCTCCTTCTGAAGGAACTTGGCATACTCATAGATTTCCTTGTACGTATACCCTTCACCGGTGATAGCCAGGTAGACCCCGTAGACATCGCCGAAATCGTCATTGACAAGGGACGGGCCGGCCCCGGGCGGAAGATTCCCCTGGGCGTCGTTGACCTTGCGACGCAGCTCGTCCCATACCTGGGGAAGCGTAGATTTGTCATATTTGTCCTTTATGATGGGATGGATGATGGACAGTCCGCGGGATGACCGCGACCACACATAGTCGAGTTGTCCCATCTCCTGCACGGCCTTCTCGATGACGTTGGTGACCTCTTCTTCCACCTCGGCAGCCGATGCCCCCGGATAGGATGTAGAGATCACGGCCTCCTTGATGGTGAACTCAGGGTCCTCAAGCCAGCTGAGATTGAAAAAAGAGACAGCCCCGGCCACGACGAGCAGGATGGTCATTACCCAGGTGATCACGTTCTTCTTAATACTCAGTTCAGCGATGTTCATGTAGTGCCTCCGAAAATGGCTTTAGCTCACTCTTATCTGTCCATCGTCCGGACTTTCATTCCTTCCCTAAGTTGACTAACGCCGCTGACTGCAACTGTTTCGCCGGGCTGGAGACCCTCAGTGATCCGGATGCTGTCCGTGCCGGTCAGATCGCCGGTGGTTACCTTCCGGCCCTGGACCTTCAAGGTCTTCCGGTCCACCACCCAGACATGTGAATTGCCGGCCTCGTCCGCAAACACCGCAATGGCAGGGATGACAATATGATCGCTTGTGCCCTCTTCGGCATACCTGGTGATTACCACGTTTGCGGTCATCCCCGGAAGGACGTTGATGTCTTCAGGCTGCGGCATGAGATACGTGACCTCATAAGTCTGGGTCAAGGGGTCCGCCCTTGTTGAGTACTCTTTGATGCTCAGCCCGTATTGTTT
>DAOURD010000025.1:0-8637 GCA_030625295.1 Desulfobacterales bacterium
GGAGAGACGCGCCCCACCTCAATAAACTTGGCAACAATCTCCTTCGTCACCTTTAGAACCTGTTCGTCAAGCGATTTCATATCGGCCTCCCGGAAGTTTACTGTAGTGTCCAATGTTTTCTATCGATTGGGTGAACTATTACAAAAATCACTTCATAAGTATATCGTAGGCCTTTTGAATGGCCACGAACTTTTTGTGGGCAAGTTCTTGAAATTCCTTGCCTAAGTGCTGGACCTTATCGGGGTGGTATTGGGCAGCAAGTCTCTTGTAGGCAGATTTGATCTCTTGCTCAGGGGCACCATGTTGAACGCCGAGTATCTTGTGCGGATTTTCCTCGGGGGCTTCCTGCCTACCGGGCGCCGCCTGCTCTTTTCTGGCATACGTCGAAGAGGTGCTGCTCGCCTGATAGGCCCTTCTTAACCTGGACACCCACCACAGGACAAGACCAAACACGGCAAGGTCATCCAGCCATCCGAGGCCCAGTAGAAAATCCGGCACCACATCATAAGGATTGATAAAATATAACAAGGCGATGAGCCAGGGTAGGTATTTCTTGAACATTACCAGCACACCTTATCAAAATCGACAAAAGGACTTGCAATACCCGAACGAATGGTTAACTATTATTCAAACAGTGCGTCGTGGTTAATGGTTAATCGAGGAGGTATCAATGCCACTGTACGAATTTCGCTGTCCAAAATGTGGTCACCAGTTTGAACAAATAGTCTTTTCTAGCGACAAGGAGCGGATGAAGTGCCCTGAATGCGGGGCCCCGAAGCCAGAGCGGCTGCTGTCAATCTTTTCTTCGACCACCAGGCGTATAAGCACCGGGGCCTCTGTGTCATCTTCATGCGCCCCGTCATCTAGAGGCTTCTCTTGAGCGTGAACACTTTCAGCCGTTGGCTGAAGGAAAATACATGGTCTCACCAGATGTAGTCCTTAGCGACCTGGCGTTTGTCTTTGCCTGCCATTACGTGCAGGGTCCGTATCTGTTTTAGCCTGATGGGAGAGAGTTGGCCAATCGGGATGTACACGATGGATTTGCCCCATCGGCCTGCCACCTGTTTGATAAAGGACCTCGGCGATTTTTTTGCAACGTAAACAACATGCTTTTCCAGGCTGTATTCCAGGCCTGCTAAGAGGAGCCGCTCGGCCCTTGTTCGTGCCCAGTCATACTCCGGGTCTCCCCAAACATCAGCAAGTCGAAGAGGCGGATAGGTCATCAGGAAGCCTCCGTAGGTACACCGGGAGATCCCCGGCCCTACAATGTGATCCGCAGGGTCGGTGGCATAAAAGGCCATGTCCGACTCCTGGTCGTGTTCTCCAAGCCATGTCATCAGGTAGGGATACCTCTCCCCGGTTTTGTTTTCATCAAAGACAATGACTACCGAACCAACGCCCCCCTTGATCCGTTTAAACTCCCGCACATAGATACGCCCCTCGTGGATATGTCTCACTGTCTCCCGCATATCGATCCCATCCAAAATCGTGGTTTCAAAGGGGACTGAGACCGCATTATCGGCCGACAGCACATGGGTTCCCTTGGTCCTGAGAAAGTTACCGTAGTCTTCAATCACCAGGTCCTCGGGCGGGTACGAGCAAATGTAGGGGTCGGCAAAACCCTCGAGCCATTCACCTGGCTTCCGCTCTTTCATCCGGCGTTTTCTGGGGATATAAACCGGCCGACGTTTGATCCTGGGGAGCCTCCTGCGGATATGAATCTTTCGAGTTCCCAGCCACAGCATCTCACCGCTGATGCGGATGGTGGCAATGGAAGCCTGAGGCTTTTGCCAGGGATAAAAGGAGCCCAGGCGCCAGAAGGCGTAGCAAAAGTTGTCGTCCACGCATCCCCGGGCTGAGGTAAGGAGTTGATAAAAATCGGGCAAGAGCCGGTTTTCCATAAGGGCGTAATTTCTTGAAAAACGGAAAAAGGTCCGCTTCTGCCAGCGGTAGACATCTTCGCCCGTATCCTGACGATAATGCCGGGCTGCCTGTTGAAAGAGACGGTAGCTAACCATCTGACGGTCCACCGGGCCTGGCTTCACGTGATGCACGCTCCAGCGTATTGACGCATCTAAGGCCTCCTCTTCTGAACACGTGTCCTTGCCGCCGCTCATCAGGGTGAGGACACCCATCTTCTTTTGAACCGTAAATTTAGAGAGTTCAGGTTTGGGGGGTAGCTTGTCTCTTCGGTATTCATATACTGCCGCCAAAAAAGGGTATTCGGTCATGACCTCTGGCAAATCGTCCGGGTGGAGATGAAAAAGGCTTACCCCGGTCCGTCTTATCCTTTCAAGGGGCTCGGCCTGGGGACGAAAAAAAGCTGCCTTGACTCCCTCAAGATGAGCCAACCCACAGACGAAGAATATCTTGTTGTATTTGGCTGCAAGCCTCTGGAGGCGGTAGGCCATGCCGGTCTCACGCCTCATATCTGCCCGGCCTCTCTTAAGCACGGGAAGGACCTCCCTTGAGCAGATGTCAAAGTAGGCCTCAATTCCCAAACGGTAGGCGGCATAGGTATCCGGGACATAATCGCGATAAGAAGGATACTCATCAAGATCCGGATCTACAAAGTGGACAGGCAGATTAGCCTCCAGGCCGGATCGGATGGCCTCTATGACAGGGTCTGTCGGTTCAATCGGCAGATAGATGGTCTCTCCCGTGTTGTTCTGGTACAGCACGACCGAGATCTCGGGAAGTCGCCGTACACCTTTCAGGATCACATCCCGAAGGGAGTTGGGAAGTTCCACGGCCACAGCATCCGGCCTGACGTGTTCAAACAGGTGCCGCACCGCATCGGCAAATTCTAAGCTGAAGTGGACGATTGGGACCGGATGGACAGGGCCAAAAGGTTGTAGGTGGCTATGATTCATACCGCAGACTCTCGTCGCCGAGCACAGACAGGATGGCGTGGTGGATGGCCTCCTGTTTGGCCGTTCGCGTGCCATGCATCATCTTCATGGCATACCTGGCCATGTTGATCCCGTCCCGCACGGAATAGACCTCATCGGCCATGTGGGCCCGCTGTAGAAAATCGACCATGTAGTTCAGGATATCCTCATCGGCAAAGGGAAGATTCTCTTTCAGAATCAATAGTTCGTCTTCCCGATCCGGAAAATCGATGAAGATCTGAGGTTGAAGTCTGGAATGGATATATTCGGGGATCTCGTAGGTTGAAGCATCTTCATTGATCGTGACGACAAACCTGAAGTTGGGATCAGCCGGTATGGTCAAGCCGGTAATGATAGATTCCACATATCTACGATCATCCAAGAGCGGCGCGAGAGAGGCCCAGGATTTCTCGCTCATCCGGTTCCCCTCGTCCAGGATGCAGACCCCGCCCCTTATCATGGCTGTGACCAGAGAACTGGCAGCGTATTTGACCTGACCGTCACCCCCCATCACGGGGGTGATGATCAGATCCTCGGGGCGAGTGTCCATGGTGGCCTGAAACAGATAGATGTTCCTATTCAATTGCCTGGCAGCAGCATACCCCAGGGTGGTCTTGCCCACACCAGGTTTGCCGGTTAGCCGTGGGTTGAAGGGGACATCCTTCTCGTCAATGACCATCCACGCCGCCAGCACTTGCTTGATGAGTTCTTTCTGTCCCACCCATCTCAGCGGCAGCTCAGCAGGGTGGGCCAGCATGATTTCCGTTGAACCGATAGTAATCGTTTCACAAGTTTGGGATTTGATCATGATCGCCTCTCGTCTTAGGAGCGCATGTATATGATTTTATATTAACCATAAGTTTAAACCACCGTTGGCCCATTGTCAATGACCTCCACAAGGTCAGGCTCTGGCGGGCTGTAGGGGCGAGTTTACCTCGCCCGAATTCTCCGTAGCCTCTGGCGGGCGACATAAAGTCGCCCCTACGCTTGACAATGTACCCGAATACATTCATTCCTTTGCCCACGCTTGGAACCCCGAAGTCAAGAGCAGGGCAACAGCAACTCCTGCCACCATCACAACCGTTCCTCCCATGAAGGCAAGACCTAATTGAAAGACGTCCGTCATGATTCCTGCCAGAATGGGACCTATAAGCATGCCGAGGCTATGCCCCATGGTCAAGATTGCCATGACAGAACCCATGGAATCTGTCCGACGTCCTATAATAACCGTCATGGCCATCACGGCCGGTACAGCAATCCCTCCGCCCACCCCAAATAGAATGTTGCCCACAAAGAGCCCCCAAAACCCTTGCACGCAAACAAAGGAAAAAACAGCCCCTGCCGTTACCAGGCCCCCTATTACAATAAGCGCTTTCTTGTTGAACCGATCTGCCAAAACACCCATTGGGGTCTGCAACAGGCCGGTTGTGAGTACCCCCAGCATGACCAGGACCCCGATGGACGAACTTGACAGCTTGAACCGCGCATGGGCAAACAGGGGCAAGAAGGCCCATACAAGCCCTATGCAGGCAGTGTAGGCCAGGCGAAACAGGAAAAGGGCGACCACGTATTTGTTCCTGATGAGGATTCTGTAGCTAAGCGGAGGCTTCGCCGGCGTGACGAGCCTTTCCTGGGTTCTCGGTGGGAGAAAGATGAGGCAGAGCAGAAAGCCGACCAAAGAGAACAGTCCCATGCTTAAAAAAGATGACTGTATGCCAAAGGAATCGTTGACCATTCCGCCCACAAGCGGTCCGATACTCAGGCCTCCATAAAGGGAAAGATTGAACAGACCCATCACAAAGCCCTCTTTGTGCTTGGGTGTGATTTCCCCCACATAGGCCTGGGCTACCGGCAAGATCATGGCCGAACCAATCCCCTGAAAAAACCGAATCAGAATGAGTGATTTAACACCTTCTGACAACACATAGGCTATGGAAGCCAGGAAATAGGCCAGAAGCCCGGCTGTGATAAAAGGCTTTCTTCCTTTGAGGTCTGACAGGTGGCCAAAGTATGGTAGAAAGGCAGTTCTCGAAAGGGAAAAGGCGCCAAAGATAAAGCCGATACACAAGCCCGTTGCCCCCAGTTCGTACGCATATACAGGCAGTAAGGGAACGACTAAGCCCACCCCAAGAGTGACGGAAAAAACAGCCAGAAACAGGGTGCTGAATACCTTTTTGTTCATAACATCTTAATCTTAACGTCTCGGAATTTGTACAACTCGTTGTAATCATTTATCTTTCGGTGGTAGTTTTCTGTGCCATTGATCTGGAATGATGGAATAGTGGAAGAATGGAATGTTGGGGATGAGAAGCAGAAAAAAATCATTTTCTAATTGTCTTCATTCCTCCCTGCCCGCCATCGCTCTCGCGACGCCACACTCGCGAGGCTCAGTTGAACCCAACGCGCTTAGGCGAGGCAGGCGGGTTAACCCAATATTCCAGTATTCCAACATTCCAGCATTCCAATTGTGAGCGAAGCGAATTAAGTTCTATATCCTAACCCGGACAAACCGGAATTGAGGAATTGCGAAAGAACGGCCCTTGGCAATTAGATTTGCCTTATGATCCGGCTTTTGATAACTATGAGCTTGAGGCAACATCATGGCAGATCGTAAAGGTCAATTTTGGCCGGAAGTGGCGGTGAAGCTATGCCAGGAAGAAGGCATTGTTAGCGCAGCCCTGAGTAGCTTTCTGCTTTCACTGATGTGGCGGAATGGCTGAACGTTTACGAATATGCGGATACGAGACAGGCCATTTCTCTTGCTTTTGGGACAGAATTTGCATAGAAATCTGAGGCATGCCGCCCGCCCCGCATAGCTGCCACAACAGGGCACGCAGGGGCGGGGTCCTCTTAGAGTCGTCAAAGAGCCAAAAAGTTTTCAGGAAAATGCCTGTGCGAGAACAAGACTATCCTACTGAACAGACGTCGGAACCGCCAAATCCCCCACATGGCCGCATCAAGAGTTTTGTTCGGTATTTTTATAATCGTTTCATCCGCCTTCACGGAAGCCCCGAGCAGGTCGCCTGGGGAGCAGCGGTAGGTTTCTTTGTAGCCATGACCCCAACAATGGGCATCCAGACCTTATTGGCCGTGCCCATTGCGGCCCTCTTCAGCATTAACAAGGTGGCAGCGGCTGCAACTGTGTGGCTCACCAATCCAGTCACCGCACCTTTTATTTACGGATTCAATTACATGGTAGGCGCAAAGCTGCTCGGTTATTCACTAAAAGCCCCCTTTTTTTCCAACCCTTCGTGGGAAACATTGTGGCATTCCAGCAAGAGCGTCTTTGCCTCGCTGATGGTGGGCGGAACCCTGACGGGCATAGTTATGGCCGTAGCAGGCTATTTCTTGACTTTGGGAATGGTCAGGACTGCCCGGGAAAAAGCCCGTCGTCTTAGACGGAAGAAAAGGGGACCTGGGTCAACCGGCCAAAGGGTTTAATGCTATCTTTTCTCCCAGCGTAAAAGTTCTGTTACCTTACTAAGGGTGCTGCCCTCCTTGATTTCTTCACGGATTCTGTTCTCTCTTTCTAACACGTCCATGCTGCGATTGGCATATTCAGTAGCCATTGACCCTGGCAGAACCACGACTCCATCATCGTCCCCGAGAATCCAGTCGCCATTTTCTACCCTGTGGTTGCCCACCGTCACGGGGACACCAATCTCCCCGAAACCCTTTGGCTCGCCTGCATTGGGCATAATCAATCTTGTAAAGGCGGGAAATTTCATGTGGGCAATATCGTATGTATCGCGCATGGCGCCGTCTATGACTACTCCTGCCACCCCTCTCTGTAGTGCAGAATGTGTGGCTAACTCTCCCCAGATAGCCGGGCCGACCCCGCCTGCATCAACCACGATCACATCTCCCTTTTCAGCAACATCAATCGCTTCAACAGGCTTGGCCCAGTCGCCCGGATAGGTCCTGACTGTGACCGCCCGGCCTACCATCCTGATCCCTTGAAACAAAGGGCGTAACCCTTCCAAGACGCCACCCCTGTGCAAGGCATCTGATAGATTTGCTGCGGAAACTCGTTCGAGGATGTCTCGAATCTCTGCCTCGGACCCCCTTTTAAAGAGCCTGGTGGGGATGGCGACCCTTTCCTCCATGGCCTTCTTTATGTTGTGGGCCGCCTCCGTGGGATTAACTGCCTTGGTAATTGCTCCGCCCACTATAACGATGGATGCCCCTGCTTCCAGCGCACGGGGTGCTGTTTCAGAGTTAATCCCCCCTGCCACTCCTACGGCCAGGGAAACAGCCTCAGCCGCCCTGCGGAGGGTTTCAAAAGGGTCTTTTCCCTCCATCTGTTCGTCTATGGAACAATGGACTGTGATGTAATCGGCTCCAAAATCCTCAACCTGTCTGGCCCGAGACACAGGATCTTTGACCGCGATCAGGTCCACTACGATCTTGGCCCCGTAGTTTTTTCCTGCCTGTATGCACTCGCGAATAGTGGCGTCACTGGCAGCACCAAGGACATCAACGATGTTGGCCCCCGCCTTGGCAGCAGTCTCAACCTCGATGCGGCCTGCGTCCATAATTTTCATATCGGCAACGAGGGTCACATGGGGAAACAGGCTCCTCAGTTCCCGCACAGCCTGGAGCCCCTCACTCTTGATCAAGGGGGTGCCGACCTCAAGCCAATCCACGCCGCCAGCCACCCCCGCCTGTGCGCTCTTTACGGCCCGCTTCAGATCAACAAAATCAAGGGCCAGTTGTAGAACAGGTTTCATTGATATTCCTCACTCCAGATTCGCGTGCCGGTCCAGCAAAGCCTGACCATCACTTCCCTGCCTCTGGTACAATGCCAGCACGATTATTTCGAGCAAGACAAAGGCCGCCTGCTCGAACAAAGACCCCGGGGGTTGGATGGAATAGAACTCCCTGGAGAATTCCAGCTTTGACCCCGCTGGAATGGAGACGCTGTAATCAAGGGCCCTTCCAATCGGGGAATCTTCAATCCCTATCAAGCCGAAAGTCGTTGCTCCCCGCTGCCGGGCTACTCTGACCCATTCTTGTGTCAAACTGGTTTGCCCTGAACCGGAAAGCACAACGAGCATGTCCCCTTTGTCGATCCTGGGGGTTATGGTTTCACCAACAAAGAAGGCCGGATATCCGAATTGCATTAACCGCATGCAAAAACATCGCAGGATGTATCCGGACCTTCCCTGGGCAGCGCAAAAGATCCTGCCTGCCTTGTCGATCTCTTCGATTAGATGATCAACCTCCTCCCCTGACACCCCTGCCAGGAGGTTTCGATTTTCGTTCAAAATGGCCTCGCCAAGAACTTGAGGATTCACTTGATCATCCTATGGGGAATATGCTTGAGTTCACAATTCTCTCTATGCCTATATAAGATTATAGGAAAAAGGCTGTTGAGTCAATCATACGATTTTCAGTCTACCGGATAACAGTTCGATTTATAATTGACACACAACCGTCCTTCTCATATCATAAAAACTTAGCTCTATTTCGTTCCGCAATTGGTCGAGTGCCCGCCCTGGCGCGACGCCTTGTCATGAACTACCAGGCCACTAATCCAGGGTCTGGGCCAGGGATCAAGTGAAGGCGAAGCTTTGCCAGGAAGTATTCTTGATGTGAGCGTGGTGTCGGAAAATGAATCGGGCAGTTTTCAGCTCGCATAGGCGGGGCAAGACCGAAGATAGGGACTCGTTTTTCTGGCTTGCTGTGAAAGGTTTGTTTTCTTATGGAAAAAGAAGAAATTCTCTATACCATTAAAGGCCTCCCC
>DAOURD010000114.1:0-5413 GCA_030625295.1 Desulfobacterales bacterium
ATTGGGTTCATGCACCGCCAATGCCGCTGTAGGGATGGTTGAGTACTACGAGCGTCGAGCGTTCAAGAAACACATTGATGGGTCTCGCCTCTTCGTCTATAAGACTACCCGCAACCTGCTGGGTGTCACCGGTGATACCGGGGCTTGGCTGCGAAACACGATGGGGGCACTGGTGCTCTGTGGCTTGGCGCCGGAGAAGTATTGGCCCTATACTGACAAGGACCCAGATTTCGATGAAGAACCCCCTTCTTTTGTCTATGCGGTGGCCGATAACTACGAGGCGCTCAAGTATTTCTGCTATGACCCGCTGGGTATGAACGTACCTCCTGCCACAGTGCTTTCCAATGTAAAGTGGTTTCTTGCCGCTGGCATAGTCTCAATGTTTGGGTTCTTTGGATTTCCGTCATTCGGTGAGTCGGACATCAAGGGCGGTATTCCCTATCCTTGCCCGGGTGAGCAAGCTGAGTGGGGACACGCTATCGTTGCAGCAGGTTACGACGATAAGATAAAGATCAAAAATCTCAAGTGTGACAAAGAGACAACCGGTGCGTTACTGATTCGCAACTCCTGGGGAACCGGTTGGGGGGATAACGGGTATGGATGGTTACCGTACGACTATATCCTTAACAAACTGGCCGTGGATTTTTGGTCTCTCATACGCATGGAATGGGTGGACACAAAACAGTTTGGCCTGTAAAGAGACTCTCAAAAATTTTTTTACTGCAAGACCTGCCACTGGCCGCGTGTATCGATCAAATATCCGAATCATACATGCTTCAGTGCTGTTGTGCCCGTCCCTTCGTTGACAAGTAAGAATTATCCTGCTATTGTGCAAAATATTTGAATTCTCCTGGCCGCCGACACAAAACCCGTGGGGGGTCTTCGGGAGGGAAACGATCCATGAAAAAATGCCATCTTATCGCAGTAGGCGCAATTCTGACTTCACTTTTTCTTTATGGGTGCGGAGGGCCGCCTCCGCCCCTGGATGAGATCAGGAGCGCACTGAAGGGCGTACCCACGTATTCGGTAATTCTCGACGACATGAAGGAGGAAGGGAGCTTCTTCAATACCTATTACCACAAATACCGCATAATCATGGAGGATAAGGCCACGGAGACGGGTTGGCAAGAAGTGCCCGAGGACTATTACCGCCGGAACATGCCTTTTCTGGGCATGACCATTTGGGTCAAGAAAGAAGGAAAAGAGACTGAGGCCGTAGGGCCGGCCGGTTATGAGTATGTCGGCGACCGCCGGTACGGACGCTGGCAGACGAATTCATCCGGCCAGTCGTTCTGGGCCTTTTATGGGCAATACATGTTCATGTCCGCCCTCCTGGGGCGTGGTCCGATCTACCGTGACCATTACACCACTTACACCACATCCCGTTCACAAAACCGGCCCTATTACGGGCCCCACAATGAATACGGCACCAATGGGTCGCTGACCAAGAGGCAGAAACCCAATTTCTACGCCCGTCGAATGTCCAGAGCCCGGGCCAAACAGGCATCTTTTTCCAACAGAGTCAATCAACGCACCGGCCGGACCCGGACAAGCCCTCGCGGTCGGAGCGGAAGCTGGGGGAAATAATCTATGAAACTCGATACCATAATTACCGGCCTGATCTTGATCGTCGCCTTCTATGTCCTGTTACTTATCGGCAAAGTAGTCAACGATCTCCTGCACCGGGAATATAGGCTCAACTTCGAGCTAGTCGAAAAGGACAACGCCGCCCTGGCCCTCGCCATGGCAGGTTATTACTTCGGCCTCGTCCTGGCCATTGGTGGGGGATTGGTCGGCCCTAGTGTCAGCATTATTGATGACCTTATGGATCTGTGCATCTATGGCCTTTTAGGCATCGTTCTTGTCAACGTCTCATGGTATATTTGCGACAAGCTGATCCTGTTTAGGTTCAAGGTTAGCGAAGAGCTGATCCGGGATCACAACCAGGGCACTGGGGTAGTCTCCGCAGGGGTGAGCATTGCTTCGGGTTTCATTATTTTCGGTTCGGTCCAGGGCCAGGGGGGCAGCATCTGGACCGTAATCGGCTTCTGGGCTATTGGCCAGGTCATCCTTATCCTGGCCGGATTAATCTACAACCTTATAACCCCGTACAGCATCCATGACGAGATCGAGAAAGACAACGTGGCCGCCGGGGTGAGTTTTGCGGGAGCCATGGTGGCCATCGGAGCCATCATTGGTTTTGCTGCAGAGAGCGACTTCGAATCCTGGGCAATAAACTTGCCGGACTATCTGGGGTATGCCGCCTTAGGGCTCGCCCTGCTTCCCCTGATTCGTCTGCTCACGGACAAGGTGCTCCTGCCCACAGTCAATCTCACCGATGAAATTGCCGGGCAGCAAAAGCCCAACGTGGGCGCTGCGTACATCGAGGCCTTCTCATACATCGCTGCCGCTTTTATCATTTACTGGTGCATATAGCGGATGTTCCGCATAGGCATTGTCCTCAAAATAGCGATCTTTGCCACGGGTTGTGCCGGTATTGTGGCAGAGTTCGTCCTATCCACCCTGGCTACCTACCTCACTGGGAACGCCGTCTTTCAATGGACCATGGTCATGTCGTTGATGCTATTTGCCATGGGGCTGGGCAGCCGGCTGAGTAAAGTCTTCCGGCATAGGTTGCTGGACACATTTATCTTTGTTGAATTCGGTCTCTCCGCACTCTGTTCCTCTTCAGCAGTCCTCGCTTACGGCCTGGCCGCATACACCAGCCATATCAACCTCCTCATCTATATCCTGGCCATAGTCATCGGTGGGTTGATCGGTTTTGAGATTCCCCTGGTCACGAGGCTTAACGAGGCCCACGAGGAACTCAGGTCCAACGTCGCCACAGTGATGGAAAAAGACTACTACGGATCGCTTCTGGGCGGGTTGTTCTTCGCCTTCTTTGCCTTGCCCCACCTCGGTTTGACCTATACCCCTATCGTCCTGGGCGCCATTAATTTTTTGGTGGCCTCCCTCCTTTTGTGGTTCTTCTTCCGTCTTGTTGGAAGGAAAAAGGCTGTAGTCTCGGCCTTTGCTGCCTGTTGTCTCTTCCTGATCTTCCTGGCCGTCCTGGCCAAACCCATCATCATGTACGGCGAGCAGCGTCAATACAAGGACAAGGTCATCTACGCCCGGCAGACGCCGTACCAAAAGATCGTCATGACACAATGGAAGAAATACTACTGGCTATTTATCAACGGCCAGGAGCAATTCAGCAGCTTTGACGAGGAAAAATACCACGAGCCACTGGTTCACCCGGCCATGAGGCTCTCAGCCAATCGGGATAAGGTCCTCATTTTAGGGGGTGGTGACGGGCTTGCTCTGCGGGAGGTCTTGAAATATACAGACGTGAAATCGGTTACCCTGGTGGACCTGGACCAGGCGATGACCGACCTGGCTGCCCAACATCCGGTGCTGGTGGATATTAACAAGGCTTCGATGACCGACCGGCGGCTAAAGGTGGTCAACACGGACGCCAGTTCATTCCTAAAAGAGGACACCCACTTTTACGGAGCTGTCATCATTGACCTGCCGGACCCGGATACCATTGATCTGATGCACCTCTATTGCCTGAATTTCTATCGGTTGGTGGCCCGGCATCTCCGGCCCGGCGGGGTCATGGTTACCCAGGCCACCAGCCCATATTTTTCCCAACAGGCCTTCTTGTGCATCATCAAGACGATCAAGGAGGCAGGGTTCACCACTCTGCCCTATCACAACCAGATTCCAACCATGGGTGAATGGGGCTGGGTTTTGGGAGTAAAGGGAACGGAAGCAGACGAACCGATTCTGAAACAACGGCTTCTGACTGGGGACTTTGACGGCCTCAGGACCCGTTTCCTCAACAATGACGCCATGGTTTCGATGGTCCATTTTGGCAAAGGTGTGCTCGACCCGGATCAGATGGATAAAATCAAGGTCAACACCCAATCTAATCCGGTCCTCCAGACCTACTATCGGGGTGGAACCTGGGCGATGTATTAGGGTTCCCGGGGCAGGATGTTGGTGAATTGATATTCTTCGACCGGTTCGCCTACCGTGGCTTCAAAATCTTGTTCGCCCCACTGTTCAATGCCGAGGTAGGAGCGCCCCTTATCGTCTTCGTAGCTCCACTGGAGCAGTTCCTTGCCTGGACCTTGACCGTCTTTATGAAAGTGGCCCCCAGCCGTCTCTTCCATGTAGTACGTGGTCCCTTCAAAGACGATTTTCTCTGGCGGATCCCCGGTTTCAAGAATCTGTTTCGTGACTTCCGAATCGAGGCGACTGAAGGGAATCTTCCGGTTCAGGCTCCATTCCTCCTCATCGTCCGACTCCATCTCAAGGTAAACGACCTCGTCGCCGCTCTTGAGTTGCCACTCATGAGAGATATCGCCATCGCCCCAATCGTAATAATTGCAAGCAAATACTTCCCATGTTTTCAGGTCAAAATCCACCAGGTAGCCCACCTTAAGCCTGGCCAGGGAAAGGTCGCTCAAGGGATCAAATTCCTTTTCTTTCTTCTTAAAGAAGTCTCTTATTCCCATGAGTGCTTTCGTTAGCCTCAAGCGATCCCCATCTTCTGCTTCAGTTCAAGCAAGGACTGCGACGTCGTGGGAGCCGAACGACCGGCCAGGGCCGCGTTGATTTCCTCGTCTACGGTCTTCTCCGCACCGGCCATTTCGCCGTACGCCGTGGCGAGTGATTCGTCTTCCTCCACCCTGGCCCGCATTTTCTCCAGCATGGCGATGGTGCCTGAAGAGTCAACCCTGGCAATCTGCTGATTGATCTTCTTGGTGGCTGCTGCGGTCCTGGCCCGAGCCTTTAAGGTTACCAGGTCATTCTCATAAGTGGTAACGGTAGACTTGATCTTGCTTACGTTGGCCTGAAGCTGGTTGGCCATCTCCTCGTGCCGCTCAGCCTCCTGGGCCAGTCGGACGGCCTCTGCCGAATGCTCCTCCTTCTGGTTCAGGGCCTGGGTGGCCAGTCGTTCGGCCTCTGCCGAATCGAGTTCGCCGCTCTGCATTTTTTGCAGGAGCATCATCGCTTTCCGCTCGTAGTCGGCAACCAATTTTTTCTTGTTGTCCGACTCCCTCCGGGTGCGAATGGCCATACTCTTGACCTCAGCCAGACTGCTCATGGCGTGTTGCAGATCCTTCTTGAGATCGCGGATGCCCTGCTCCGTCATCTTTATGGGATCTTCCAGCTTGTTAATCACGGCGTGAGTTTCGGCCTGGGTTACCTTGAAAATCCGTTTAAAAATAGACATAATTCAGAACCTCCTTAAAGACAAATCAAATTTTTTCAGAAAAGTGGGGGACAGAGCCCCCACGCTACTCTCCAATAGCGAGCCCGGGATGCCAGAAACCCTGGGTCATTTTTTCGCATAATCGAGTAGTTCCGGGCTGTATTCGGCCAGGGCCAGGCTCAATGCCTG
>DAOURD010000102.1:0-5629 GCA_030625295.1 Desulfobacterales bacterium
TCCTGGCTGTCAAGAAGGAGGAAAAGCCGCTCAGATGAAGCCATGGCTGACTGCATGATGTTGTACTTCTCCGCAATATCTCGAATAGGCCGGAAGAACATCCTCATGTAGGCAATGAAGGCGACCAGGGCACCAAGGCTGAGAGTTTCTACCAGCACACGTCCGCCCCCATACCATATGACCAGCGCTGTGGTAACCGAGCTCAGGACCTCGATAACAGGCATAAACACCGCAAATATGTTGATCTGGCGCATTCCGACCAGGTAATTTTCGTGGTTGAGCTTACGAAAGCGTTCGTAGTTTTTCTTCTCCTGCAAGAACAACTGGACGATACGAATGCCATCAATGGTCTCTTGAAGCCTTGTGTTGATCTCAGCTATCTTAACCCTGAGTTCCCGAAAGACATCCCTTGCCAGGCGGCTGAAGCACGCTGTAGCCAGAAATATGAACGGAAGCATTAAGAAACAGATCAGGGCAAGTTGCCAGTTCATAAGCAGAAGTACAACGGTGATGCCAAGGATAAGAAAGATATCTTTGAAAAGTACCGTGATAATAGAAGTAAAAAATTCGTGCATGTTCTGAACATCACTGGTCATGCGGGTCACCAGACGTCCTACCGGATTTCTGGTAAAAAACGCCATGGAAAGCCCCTGGATGTGCCTGAAAAGGGTTAACCTCAGGTCGTGCATAATAGCTTGTCCCGCATATTCCATAATGATCACATGACCGAAGCTGAGAACAAAATGGCAAACGACAACGCCAATAAAGATCAGCGCAATGCGGGCAACTCCGGCATAATCCCCCCTCCGAAGATCCGCAAGGTCGGCCTTGTTCAGCTCAGAAAGATCCTCGTAGCGAATCCTTGCATGGGGCCATTGGATCTCAAATAACGAGGGATACCGGCTGACCACCATTTCGATCCCCGGCCTCCGCAGGTCAGCCGCGTAGAACCGTTGTTGCGGGGAGGTCCCGGGCTTATCATCCACGACGTCCTGCACGATGTAGCGGTCAATAGCTACCTTGGTCAGATAAGGAAGCGCCAGGTCCAGGACCGTAATGGCTGTAACGAGCCCAATGGAAACCAAGAACAACAGACTATATGGGCGGACGTACGGAAAAAGCCTTCTGAGCAATCTAAGATCGTACGGCTTGCCCAGTTGATCCTCTTCAAAATATCCGTAGTCGCGTCGCATCATTCAATTCCTCTTCAATCTCCTGCCAGCGATACGTCCTGCTGTAATATCCCTCCAGGGCCACTAGTTCGTCATGGGTGCCAGCCTCGGTTATGCGCCCTCTTTCCAGCACGATAATCAGCTCAGCGTGTCGCACATGGCTGAGCCTGTGAGAGACGATCACCGTAGTCCGCTCAAAGGAAATGTCTCGGATACTGGCCAGGATAGTCGCAGCCGTCTCTGTATCCACCTGACTCATGGGATCATCCAAGATAAGGATAGGTGCTGAGATAAGAAGGGCCCTTGCCAGCGCAAGGCGCTGCTTTTGACCGCCCGAGAGCGTGACCCCTTTTTCTCCAATGAGTGTATCGAATTGATCGGGAAACCGCATGATGGTGTCATGCAAGTGGGATGCGCGCGCTGCCTGTATGATCTCTTCATCAGAGGCATTTTCCTTGCCGAAGCAGAGATTATCCCGGATACTTCCGGAAAACAGAAACGCATCCTGGGGCACCACCGCCATGTGGCCTCGCAGGGTTTCAAGGGGTATCTGGCGGATATCCATCCCGTCAATCAAAAGACCTCCCTCTGTAGCGTCAAGAAGCCTTGAAATCAGGTGGCACAGTGTGGTTTTGCCGCTTCCTGTTGGGCCGACCACACCGAGGGTTTGGCCTGATGCCACTGAAAATGAGATCTTTGAAAGGACAGAGGGCTGCCCTGGCCTGTACCTTAAACCCACCTGATCAAATAGAATATCCCCTTTAAGCGTTTTTACGGGGCTTTCCCTTTCCAGGCTCACAATTTCAGGCCTGGTTTGCAGGATTACGTTTATCCTATCAAGAGAAGCAGCTCCTCGCTGGATCAGGTTCATAACCCATCCCATGGCCATCATGGGCCAGGTAAGAAGACCCAGGTAGCTGATAAAGGCTACAAAATCCCCCGGTGTGATGGTAAAATCGATTGTCTGGCGCCCACCCAGATAGAGCACCAGGGCTAAGCTGATGTTGGAAAAAAAGATCATGCCTGGGAAAAAAAGACCTGTAACCCGGACCAGCCGAAGATTCTTACCCAGATAGTCCTTTGAGATATCCGAAAGTCTTTCGGCTTCCGCCCCCTCCCGATTGTAAGCCTTGACTACCCGGATGCCGGCAAAACGCTCCCGGACCACCTCGGTTATCTCGGCAAAGGAGGCCTGAACCTCCCTGTACAGGCTGTGCATGCGCCTGCTCAACACACGGGCCAATACAACAATAATCGGCATGGGCAGCAGGGCAAATAGAGTCAGGGTCACGTTGATGTACAGCATAAAACCAATGGCGGCCAGGCCAAGAACCACTGCATCTGTTAGGGCCACCATCCCCATGCCAACGGCCATACGGACATGCAGGATGTCATTGGTGGCATGGGCCATGAGGTCCCCGGTTTTGGTCTTGTCAAAATAGCCTGCAGAAAGGGTCTGGATATGGAAAAAGAGGCGGTTTCGTATCCCCTCCTCCACCCGTCGCGAGGTTCCTATAAGACAGCGCCGCCACACAAAGCGAAATATGCCAATCAACAGGGCAATGCCTACAATGTACAGGGCATACCGAAGGAGATTTGCGGCCGTGACGCAACAGATCGCAAGGTCATCCACAGCCCATTTGATGACGCGAGGGACAAGGAGTTGAAGGATGTCAACCACAAACAGGGAAAAAAGGCCGAGAAGGATAACAGCCCTTTTTTCCACAAAGTAGGATTTAAGAATGCGGTATGATTTCATCATGAACTCAATAAACACAACAAATTCTATTGCTAACAGAGAGAAGAACAAGAGTCAAAATGATTTCCACCGAAGACGCCTTGTTGACTTTTATCAACCCCATTGATAGAGTTTAATTTTCTGCCAAAAAACCTAGGATTTTCCGCCGTAGGCGGATAGAAATAACGAGACGTTATGGAACCAGGAACTATCGTTGAATATATTGATCGCAAGCAGATTGTTTGCGCTGTGGTCTTGGGTAACAAGAATCAAAAGCTTCGTATGCTCACCGAGCACAACCGCGAGGTAAGCCACGCAGAAAAACGGCTGGCACATGTCAGCAGTGATCGCCTTGATCCCAGGACTGGTAGAGACGCTTTAGTCAATCTTCTCAAGACCACAGTGGTAAGGAGAAGGAAGTTACAGAAGCAAATAGACGTTGAAGCACTCTGGGAGGTGCTTCACGCGGAGGCCACATGGATTGACCCGCAGGCCATGGCAGAATTCTCCTTTGATGGCGAGATCTCCAGTGACCATACCTCGGCAGTCATGCGGGCGCTTTTTGAGGATCGTCTTTATTTCAAGTTTGACACCCATCGATTTTCCCCCAACAGCCCCGAACGGGTAGCCCAGATTGCAGCCCAAGCAGCCCTTGAAGCCAGAAAGGCCCATACCATGGAGGAAGGAAGCAGGTGGATAAAGGAGGTCCTGGAGAGTCCACATCCGTCAGCCCCATCCAACAAAGAAGAGATTATTGAAATACTGAAGTCATTTTATCTCTTCGGAAAAGACAGCCCCCAGTACAACATCGGTAAGGAGATCGTTTCACGGTCTGGTCTGGACCCAAAGGACGGTCCTTTTCACCTCCTGGTCAAATTGGGGATTTGGAACCATGATGAAAACCTGAACCTCCATAGATTCGGGATATCTGATACCTTCACCCCTGAAGTCACAGAGGCCGTAAAGGAGCTTGACGACAAGAAAACAGAGGTCAAGCCGGATGGAAAACGACGAGACCTTACAGAGCTCTCAACCATCACGATTGACGGCCAGGGTACGCTCGATTTTGACGATGCCATCAGTATTGAGCCAGAAGGAGATGGGTTTCGGCTTTGGATACACGTAACCGATGTATCACACTTCCTGGAAAAGCAGGGTGCAGGGGACGAAGAGGCCCTGGCCAGGGCCAGTTCCATCTATATGCCCGATAAGCGCATGCCCATGCTCCCCCGGCCTCTGACAGAAAACCTCTGCAGCCTGAAGGATGGGCAAAATCGCTTGGCCATAACTATAACGGCCCGTCTTGACAATTCGGCAAGGGTACTGGAGTACGAAATCTTTCCGAGTATCATCCGGGTAAACCGACAGATGACCTATTATGATGCTAACTTAATGGTAGATCAGGATTCAAAGCTTTCAGCAATCTATGAGGTGGCCCAAAAATTTCGCCAGTTCCGTTTGAATGCCGGAGCCATTCAACTCACCCTTCCCGAGATGAATGTCTGGATAGACAGCAACAGAGAGATCTCCGTAACTCAGATAAATCGAGAAAGCCCCAGTCGCTTCATGGTGTCTGAATGTATGATCCTGGCCAATTGGCTGGCAGGCCGATTCTTCCGAGACCAGGGACAATCAACCATCTTCAGGTCACAACTGGAACCCCGTGGACGTCTCATTGACGAAGGTGGTGGAACACTCTATCAAAACTGGATGCAGAGGAGGCTCTTGAGCCGGGTCATCATAGGGATTGAGCCTGAACCCCACACAGGTGTTGGACTGGACCTCTACGTCACCCTGACCTCTCCTTTGCGGAAATATCTTGATCTGGCCACGCAACGCCAGCTCAGGAGTCTCCTGGGACTGGAGGCCTCATATTCCGATGAAGACCTCAGATTCATTATACAGACTGTTGAGCAGCCCATGAGTTACATTACTGTGCTTCAGCGAGAACGTCTCCGCTATTGGATTCTAAGATACCTTGAACGTCATGCAGGGCAGAAAGAAGAGGCCCTGGTCCTTGAAAAACGTCGTCACAGGTATATCATACTCCTGACCAAGTACATGATTGAATGCTCACTCCCCTTAAACTGCAGAGCAGACCTCAAGCCGGAAGATACTATATTGGTCAAACTAGAACGTATCAGCGCCAGGGCCGACACGATCGGGCTGTCACTGGCTTAGGACCTACTTCTCCCTTGGCTCAAACTGCATGGTTTCATCGTTAAGGAGCCCAAGGTACTCATCATCTTTGCCGAACATGAACCAGAGATGGCCTACACTGAGGGCGGCCTCCCACGCAACATCCTCCTCCATTTCAATAAAAACATCCTCCGGTTGCACATTCGCGCACTTGACCCCAACTTCTTTGAAAAACTTCATAAACTTTTCTTTGTCAGACATCGCTCCCTCCTTGCTACACGATTTCGGATTTCGGTGATGTTCTCAAGCCGTTAGGCGCAATGCGGATTGCGGATTGCAAAAGGCCCAATTCCTAACCCGGACAAGCCGGTCCTCCTGCCAAGCGGGGTGAGGGGGACGGGCCGGAACCAAAAAATAATTCTATCACGAAAGCACGAAAATACGAAGACACGAAAATCTTGATATTTCTTTATTTCGTGCTTTCAATCTTTCGTGTTTTCGTGATTATCTTTTAAATTTTCTACCAGAAAAAACGCGAATTTCACAACGAAGCACCCAGATACTCCTCCACCACCCTGAT
>DAOURD010000318.1:0-3216 GCA_030625295.1 Desulfobacterales bacterium
GTTGATTATGTCCTTTGGATCAATACTCAGGGAATCTCCTGGGAAGAGACAACGTTTGACACCGTGATTTACCTGGACAATTATGTAGTCAAGTTCCGGCTCTGCCAGCTCGACGAACAATCGTCCCAATACTGTGCTGTCGCGGGTTACCACAACCTGATATTTTCCCCCTTTACCAGCGAGCGAATAGCGCTTCCACAGGTCACGGCCGGTGTGTATTACATAGCCTCGATCCTCTCCTGTATTATTTTTCCTGTTTCCCACATACCCCTTAAAGTTTACCACGATTTCCGAAGGGTCTCCCAGGTTCGTGGTGACGTCCACTATCTCTAATCTATCGCCTTTTACTAACTTTGCACAGGCCTGGTTCATAAAAAGATGCTCTTTGCCATTGATCCTTGTCTCGAAGAAAAGGACCTCTGGCAGCGCAGAAACCGTATGAGACCGCGACTGCCCTGCATCAAGAACGATGTTGATCATGCCACACGGGTGATGATCCTTGCGCACTATGACCTGAGTTGGACGCATAATTTGAATCGGCTTACGCATATCGTTGAAGGTTCCGTGATCCAGGATGTCTGCGCTAAGACCGCGTTTATAGTTCGCCTCGACATGGGAGATGCTTACGACGTCACCTTGCCTGATGCGCAGGGTATGTCCGTTTGGAATGGCAAAAGGGATGTTATTGTTTATTGCCATCACTACATATCGCATGACCGGTGGATCCAGGTAGATGCCAGGAGCTTCCGGTACAATGCCGAGCAGGTCCATAAAGGCGTTGATGGCAAGGTTGTGGTGGTATACCTTTGTTTCCAGCGGGAGAGACTTGCTTGTCTCAATGCCAAAGGCAGGGATACCACATTGAAAGAGGGCATAATAGGTAGCAGATTTCCGTTGCTCGGGATGAATGGTATCTGGATCTCTTGTACGGTGATTGTTGAAACGGAACCGATAGCCTTCCTCCTTTATATCGGAGTTGACCTTTTCTATTACGCGCCTGGCCATATCGCCCAAACGCAAGATTTCACCGGTTTCGGGAATGGTATAAGTTTCGCAGTCAGCGATAATCGATTGTCCGTACCGTTTCGGGTTCCTCATGGGGCTTTCCCAGCGTTCGGAATAGAACCCGGAGCCGTCATGGAGATTGAGGAGGCAGTTGCTTTCCGAAATAAGCCGTTTCAGGATCGCCACGATTTTTGCCTCATAGTTCTCTTCGGAGCTCTGTCCAAATTTCCGGTTCATGTCTTCATTGACCTGGCGGCGGTTTAACAAAATGGAATAGAAGTTTGCCCTTGGGACTACGATCAGATTTCCTTTGGCCAGCGCCATATCTGCATAAAGGTCTGCAGACAGGAATCCCCCGGGTTCGTTTCCTTGTATGCCCCCTATAAGAAGCAAAGTTCTGCCAGGCTCTTTGCCGTATATCCTGTATACATGAAGTTCACAATCGGTGCCCTGCAAGAAGATCTCATGAGTCCGTTTGGCCCGCGCCATATCGGGCATCAAGAGAAGGGCAACTATCAGGCATGCCACAATCCACATCGGCCTTGTCATCAAAATCCCGGATAGAATACGACGCATGGTACCTCTTCTATGCTCGAAGTATCTTGACCACCTCAAAGACTTCTTCTGTCAAGAGATCCCCGGTGTCCGAATACACGTATACCGTGGCGGTTTTGAAACGGCTAATCGTACTGACATCCGTCAATGTCCCGCTAACAAACTTGAAACGGGCAATAGAAAAATACTGCCCCCTCTTAAATATGGCCGGCCTTCCATCTTTCAAGGGACTCCATGGGAATGCCCTAATGGGCTCCCCTGAACCCTCTTCGGGCTTGAGAACGACGAAGGTATACCCTGCAATCTTGCCGCTTTCCCGATCAATATTCTTCAGGGCAAACTGGAATTTAAAGGTATTGCCATCACGCTCCCGCCAAATCTCGAGATTCTTAACTAGGATGCTCGCCGGGGAAGCAGGCGACGCAATTTCGTCCTTCTCGGCTCCTCTGGGCGGTAAGGCCACGGCAGCCGGTTTCGGTGTCTCTGGCGGCTCCACCTGGGCAACCTCCGTAGCAGCAGGTTTGGGTGTTTCTGATGGCTTGACCTTGGCATTTACAGTGGCGGCAGGTTTCGCTGTTTCTGATGCCTCCACCCTGGCAGTTTTTGTGGCAACCGGTTTCGGTGTTTCCGATGGCTTCGCCCTAGCAGCATGCTTGGCAACTGGCTTCGGTTTTGTTGCTTTCGCTGTCACGCGTTTGGTCTTCCGGTCAGAAGCGGGGCTGGCCTTTCTCGCAGTTTGCTTGATATTGTCCTCCAGCACCATCAAGCCAACCAATGCCTTTTCTCCGGCCTTCTCGGCGGTTTCAAGCTCTGCCCTGAGCGCATCCAGATTGTTTCTCAACTGTGAGTTCTCCAGACGGAGCGACTTGTAAGAAATCACAGAATAACTCACAACAGCCAAGATGGCAGTAAGAAAGACCGGCAAGGCAAGCAGTAATGATTTGGTTACACG
Organism: Desulfobacterales bacterium; assembly: GCA_030625295.1. Taxonomy (GTDB): domain Bacteria; phylum Desulfobacterota; class Desulfobacteria; order Desulfobacterales. The sequence goes on from DAOURD010000318.1 coordinate 2,513, forward strand.
AAAAGAGACAATCTTGCCTAAATCGCCAATCAAAAGGACTGTCCAGCGTCTCCGTGTTCTGTGCGGATGGCCAGGTGTTTTTACCTGGACATTTTGTGCCAGGTTTCTCGATAGATTTTCCATGCTCCCCCGATGCATTTGAGCCGAAGGCGCTTGATGCCCACAGACTTGTGCCCGCTTGAATCGTATCGCTGCAAAAAGGTTGCAGTGCTTCGCTCTGGCCCCTGCTGGATCTTCAGGTCTTCAATCCAAACGCAGATCGAGTCATAGCGTCTGTTCAGTCTCTCTTTATAACGTATCCAGGCCCTCAGATCCATACCCCCGGCCCGAAAATCCGGAGCATAACATCCGTGATATCGCCGCACGTCTTTGGATCTCCAGGCATCGGCCCATTCGGCAACCAGATCCGCAATCGCCCTGTGGTCTCTGCGGACCCGGTCCAAGCGATTAAGGGCAGTCACCAGCGGCCCGTTGGCTCCATGGTCCAAGTCGTCCTGCTGGAACACTTCACCTACAATCTTCCAGGTTTTTCCATTCTTTTCCAGGAAGAGCTTCTTCGTGCCCACAGTGCTCGTCTGGCGACCCATGTGTATGACCTGATCAAAGAGGGCCACGGCACAGGGGTTTCCCCGCAGGAGAGTCAAGTTCCGAAGTCTCATGTCAAATGGAATTTGGGCGCGTTGCCAGGTAGTGCGAATCCGATC
>DAOURD010000045.1:0-6989 GCA_030625295.1 Desulfobacterales bacterium
AGTTGTTTCATTCTGGTGTAAGGAAGAGAGCTTTTGTCTATTTTTGCAAACTTACCGTCTTTGGTTTGTCTCAGAAATGTCAACAGTGCCTCTTTTTCCTCTTCGTGTTTTTTTATCTTGTTGGGTTGCATAGTAAAATTCTCCTATTAGGTAAGAATTTTTTTCCCAGTTTGTATTTCAATATCATTCTTAACTCCAGAAAGATCGATTTCATAACCACAATCACATATCATCTTTGAGTCTTTCGGAAAGGGAATAAATCCTTTCTTTTTTAATTTTACATCAATTTGAGGATCTGGAGCAAGCTTTGCGTAGATTTTGTGCTGTTTCCCACACTTGGGACAGTGCTGTACAATTTCAACGGCTTCTGGTAGTGCCTCCTGCCTTGGAATATTAGCGACTTGACGGGCTACAGCATGTCTAAATATTTTTTCGTCTTGTGTGGCGAATATCTTGAATATTGTAGAATTTTCAAACAGAAACCTACAGACCGTTTGTATCCGATATACGGTATCCGCCAATTCTGGATTATCATCAATTCTCGTTATGTCTAATTTGATTTCATTCAAGTCTCTTATTTTTATGGATTTCCCATGTGACCTCCATTTGGAATGCTTGCATAACTCTGTTGCAATTTCTTTGGCTCTCTCCACTTTCATTTCTGGAGTTACAGGGATTTTGCGAGATTTTGTAACTGTCCATTTCTTGAATTTATACTTCGGCAGCCATTCAACCACGAGATCCTCAGCAAATTTTAACGCGTGAATTATACCATTTAATTCACCGGGGGTGATTTGTGCAATCATCGTGGCGTCGAATGGATTTAGAGATCCTTGCTCTTGCGCTTCTTTTCTTTTTTCATTAACCCATTCACGATAGTCATAAGCTGAGATTCTGGATCGTCCAATAGGAACCTGTGCATCAATCGGTCCTAAGCTGCCGGTTTCAGTCATTAAAATATCATTTCCAGACAAAACCATAATTGTCCCAGCGCTCTTTGCCTCACCCGAAATAACAAAAGAAACCATGTCGAATTTATCGTGCAAGAATCGAGCGATCTCTTCTGCTGTTTCACCGCTGCCACCAAGGGTTTCGATATAAAAATCAATTTTATCGATGTCGGTCTTGTCGGCCAGCATATCCCTGATGGTATAAAAATCTGATTGTTGCAACATTGCACCAGGAATCCCTTTTTCGGCAGCGCTGGCATACAAAAAAAGATATGTATTTCTCTGCTCGTTATATTCAGAAATTAATCGCAATAATTCGAGCTCGAGATCTGGAACGCTCAGTTTTTTCTTAATGTATTCTGTTAGTAAGCCCATAAATCATCTCTGTTTTCTTGAAAACGCCGATTATTTTTCTCCAAAAAAATAGAACATATTTTTACAATATCACAATGACTCTTCGTAAACGACTTGTCATATAATACTATAGGGCATTTCTTCATGCCATAGTCACTGACGGCCTTTTCCGAAAAAACGGGACAATACTCCCAAGTGCGAGATGAAGCAGCTTGGGAGATCTTCCGGTCCAGGATTCTGGCTATGTTGAAATGCAAGGGCAGGATAGCTGACGATTTCATCCAGAAGCTCATGAACTGGCACCACGGCGGGTTCAGCGTTTACGCAGGAAACCGCATCACCAGAGATGACAAGGTCGGCCAGGAATCGCTGGCTCAATATATCATGCGCAACGCCTTTGCCGAAGAGAAGATCACTTACATAGAGGGGCTGAAACATTTATTTTTCCTCTTTTTCACGACACATTGAAAAAACCCTTGATCTACGGTTTCCAATAGTGCTACAGAAGTTAGTGTGTGGTGCTTGGGAATGCCGTTTCGGCCCAGGACGCAGAGAGAACAACACACTGCGCTCCTCTCCCGAAACTCGGCACCGAAGGGCATGGGATGGCGGCGCAGAACCGGAAGCTCAGCCTTCATCGGCGGGATGAAACACAACGATTCCTAAGGGAGGCAGCGTGATGCTCAAGGAATGATAGTGACCGTGAGAGGCCACGGGACTGGCGGGGACCCCTTCCATATTGCCCTGTCCGCTACCCCCATAGAGGGGTGCGTCACTATTGAGGGCCTCCTTCCACCAACCTCCCAGGGGCACCCCGAGCCGGTAGTTGTGCCGAGGTACGGGGGTGAAATTGCAAGCGCAGACAACGACATCCCCTGTATCTCGGCCCTGCCGGAGAAAGCTCAGAACACTCTGCTGGCTGTCGTGGCAGTCGATCCAGGCAAAGCCGGCCGGTTCGAAATCCTGCTCAAACAGGGCCCGCTCTCCTCTGAGAAAGGTATTGAGATCCCGAACCCACTGCTGGAGTCCATGGTGAGGATCGTACTGGAGGAGATGCCACTCAAGGCTCGTATCGTGGTTCCACTCCGCCCACTGACCGAATTCGCCTCCCATGAAGAGGAGCTTCTTGCCGGGATGAAGATACATATAGCCGTAGAGGAGCCTCAGATTTGCAAATTTCTGCCAGTCGTCTCCGGGCATCTTTCCGATCATGGACCCTTTGCCATGGACGACTTCATCATGGGAAAAAGGCAGGATGAAGTTCTCATGGAAGGCATAGAGGAGGCTGAAGGTGAGGGTGTTGTGATGATACTTCCGGTACAGGGGGTCTTTGGACAGATAGAGGAGGGTGTCGTGCATCCACCCCATGTTCCACTTAAACCCGAACCCGAGCCCTCCGAGATATGTCGGCCGGGATACCATGGGCCATGAGGTCGACTCCTCGGCCACGGTGATGACGTCGGGATACCGCTCGTAGACGAGCTCGTTGAACCGTTTGAGAAAGGCCACGGCTTCGAGGTTTTCCCGGCCGCCGTACTCATTCGGTATCCACTCTCCCTCTTCCCGGGAATAATCGAGATACAGCATGGAGGCCACGGCATCCACCCGAAGCCCGTCGATGTGATAGACTTCGAGCCAGAAAAGGGCGTTTGTCGGGAGAAAGTTGCTTACCTCCCGGCGACCATAGTTGAAGATGAACGTTCCCCAGTCCCGATGCTCCCCCTTGCGTGGGTCAGCATGCTCGTAAAGGTGCGTGCCATCGAAGAATCCAAGACCGTGTCCATCCCGGGGGAAATGGGCCGGCACCCAATCAAGAATCACCCCGATACCGTTCTGGTGGAGGACATCAACGAAATACATGAAGTCCTGAGGGGTTCCGAAGCGGCTGGTGGGAGCGAAATACCCGATTGCCTGGTAGCCCCAGGACGCGTCCAGGGGATGCTCGCTCACCGGGAGGAGTTCCACGTGGGTAAACCCCATCTCCCTCACGTATTCTGCGAGTTTCTGGGCGAGCTCGCGGTAGGTGAGCCAGCGGTTTCCTTCCTCGGGATTCCGCATCCAGGAACCGAGATGGACTTCGTAGATCGCCACCGGCGCATCAACCGCATGGTGACGCCCCCGTTGCGCCAGCCAGTCCTGATCGCCCCACTCGTACCCCGACAGATCCCAGACCATGGAGGAGCTTTGCGGCCTTATCTCACACGCGAAGGCGTACGGATCCGCCTTGTCCTCCCGATGCCCGTTGACGTCAGAGGCAATCGCGTACTTATAGAGGGCCCCCTTGTCCACCCCGGGGATGAAACCCTCCCAGATGCCGCTGTCACCGCGACTCATTAGGGGATGCGCCCCCGCCTCCCAGCCGTTGAAGTCGCCGACGACGGAGACGTCGCGGGCATTGGGTGCCCACACCGCGAACCAGGTTCCTCTTTCGCCGCCCACCTCAGCGAGATGGGCACCGAGCTTCTCCCAGGCACGATAATGGCTCCCTTCGATAAGGAGATGGAGGTCGTAGTCGGTGAGGAAATATCCCTGTATGACTTTCACATTCGTCTCTCTTCCTCGTAGTTCAAGGTCGGCGCTCTTCTAATCCCTGCCGGGATGGTGAAGGCGGAACAGTGCAACACTCCGGTCTCTGAGAGGATAGGCGGTGCCCGCCCCCCGAAATCCCCGCCGCTCGGGCACCGGTTCCTCGGCGGTAGTATCCAGCATGAGCCTCCAGTGTCCGCCCTCGTTATGGGAAGGCAGGACGAACGAGACCTCCTCGGTACCGGAATTAAGGAGCAGGAGCAGCGTCTCACCGCGAATAGGCCGCCCCATCTCGTCAATCTCGTTGAGTGCCTCTCCCCCCAGGAGGACTCCCAGGGAATGGGCAGAGGGGTTCTCCCAGTCCTCGTCGGCCATCTCGTTTCCGTCCGGGGCGAGCCACGCGATGTCCTTGGTTTCCGTGCCCCGGATTGAACGCCCCTGAAAAAATTTGCGGCGAAGAAAGACCGGCTGGCTCTTTCTGATGGCGACCACCCCTTTCACAAACTCGAGGAACTGCTTTTCCTCCTTACCGACCTCCCAGGGGTACCAACTCAGTTCATTGTCCTGGCAATACCCGTTGTTGTTTCCCTGCTGGGTCCGGGACAGCTCATCCCCTCCGGAGATCATGGGGACACCGAGGGAAAACAGGAGAGTCGCCATGAAGTTCCGTTTCTGCCGAAACCGCAGACCCTTGATCTCCGGATCGTCGCTGGGTCCTTCCACGCCGAAGTTGGAGCTGATGTTGTTGTTTTCCCCGTCGCGGTTGTCCTCGCCGTTGGCCTCGTTGTGTTTTTCGTTGTAGCTCACGAGATCGTTGAGGGTGAAGCCGTCGTGGCAGGTGACGAAATTGATGCTCGCGTGGGGCTTCCTCCCGCTGATCTCGTAAAGATCACTGCTCCCGGATATACGCGTCGCGAGTTCGCTCACCTGGCAGCAGCCGGTGTTCCAGAACCCCCGGACCGAGTCCCGGTACTTTCCGTTCCATTCGGTCCAGAGCACCGGAAAATTCCCGACCTGGTACCCCCCTTGGCCGAGGTCCCAGGGCTCGGCGATGAGCTTCACCTGGGAGATCACCGGGTCTTGATGGATGATGTCGAAGAAGGCCCCGAGCTTGTTGACCTCGTATAGCTCCCTGGCAAGGGCGCTGGCAAGGTCGAAACGGAAACCGTCCACGTGCATCTCGAGGATCCAGTACCGGAGACTATCCATGATGAGCTGAAGGACCCGGGGGTGCATCATGTTAAGGGTGTTCCCACAGCCGGTGAAGTCTATGTACTTGCTCTTGTCCGACTCGGCAAGGCGGTAGTAGGAGGCGTTGTCGATACCACGAAAGGAAAGGGTTGGACCGAAGTGATTCCCCTCGGCCGTATGGTTGTAGACCACGTCCAGAATGACCTCGATCCCCTCGGCGTGGAGGGTCCGGACCATCATTTTGAACTCGGTCACCGGGGCCTGTCGGCCGCTCAACGAAGTAAAGCGGAAGTCTGGAGCAAAGTACCCGATGGTGTTGTGCCCCCAGTAGTTTACCAGGCCGAGCTTCACCAATCGCTCGCTATTGATCGAGTGATGGATCGGCATGAGCTCCACGGCGGTCACCCCGAGGCTCTTGAGGTGACGGATGACAGGCTCAGTGGCGAATCCCGCATACGTGCCCTGAAGCTCAGACGGAATGTCGGGGTGGCGCGCCGTCATTCCCTTCACGTGGGCCTCGTAGATGATGGTCTTGTGCCAGGGAATGGAGGGCGGGCGGTCGTCTGCCCAGACGAAGGAGGGATCGACCACTGCAGCGAGAGGAGCATACGCTGCGTTGTCCTCGCGGTCGAAAGAAAGATCTCCATCCGGGTCCCCGATCCGATATCCGTACATAGCCGGACACCACTGAACCGGACGAATCACCGCCTTGGCGTAAGAGTCTAGCAGTACTTTGTTCGGGTTGAACCGGTGCCCGGCTCCCGGGCTGTACGGCCCGGAGACCCGGTAGCCGTAGATCTGTCCGGGCCGTACGTCCGGGAGATATCCGTGCCAAACGTGATCCGTGTATTCCGGAAGGACGATGCGATGACTTTCCCTATCTGCGTCGACGGAATCGAAGAGACAGAGCTCGACCCTCTCGGCATGCTCGGAAAACAGAGCGAAATTGACCCCCCTCCCATCCCAGATCGCACCCAGGGGATAGGGGTTCCCGGACCATATCCTCATTCCTCTTCAGCCTCCTCTCGATCTGTGATCTCATTGTAGCACGATGCTTTTCTCTATGCCAGGCCTTAAAATCTTCGTAACCGTTCACAGGTTCAGGGTTCAGGGTTCAAGGTTAGAGAGCGATGAAAATTGAACGCTTACGAAAATTTTTTGACCGGCAGCTTCCAATAGTGCTATAAAAGTTAGTGTGTGTTGTTTGGGAGTGCCTCTTCGGTCCAAATCGCAAAAAGCGATTTCCTATCAGCAATTCGTTGATCATTATACAGTGGAACATCTAACTTTTTCCAATCCAGCGTTGACCATCGCTTTAGGGCTGGCGGCGGGGATCGTTGCCCAGTCGGTGGCCTGGTCGCTCAAATCTTGGATCTGCGACGACCCAGCAACTCGGGCTGGGTCATTCTGGGTGCCAATGAACTGGCACGGGCAACCGCCAAGATCCTGCTTGAAAACAACGAGGAAGTGATTTGCATCGACGCCAATCCGGATGTATGCCAGGCTGCCGAACAGGACTGTACCCGGGTCATCTTCGGCAACGGGCTGAAAACCCATTATTTGTTGAGAGCGGAAATCGATACCCGGGCCGGTGCGCTGGCCATCACCAGTAACGAAGAGGCGAATTTGTTGTTCATTCAGAAAGTAAGAGAGGAGGCCAAACTTCTTCATGTATTTATGGCACTCCAAGACCAATATGAAAGGGTTACACCGGATATGGTCCATCAAACCGGATCGCAGGTAATGTTCGGCAGTTCACGTGACGTAGGCTTTTGGTCGGTTTGTATTCGCAAAGGGCTGGTAAATCTGGAACGGTGGCAGGTCCAGGAAACATCTATGCATACAGAGAAAGAGATGGAGAATGCACCCGGCGATCCATTTCTTAGCGACAATTTAGGGATTCCTTTGGCAGTGCGGCGCAATGGACGGCAATTTCCGGTAGGGGATTCGACCCGATTTCGCAACGGC
>DAOURD010000179.1:0-4451 GCA_030625295.1 Desulfobacterales bacterium
GAGGCATAGCCATGCAGGCCGAGTTTTTCAATACGGTCATTGACCCGGTGCCTCGCCGCCCGGCGGCGATATTTGCGCCAATCCAGATTGAGCGGCGGACAGGCTTTTTTCAAAAAGTCATCAAAGTTCATAGAGGAATAATTCCCGCAGGCGTTCACAGGTTCAGGGTTACCTTTCAAATACCGCGAATCAACGGTTTAAGTTTTCACTGTAGCCGTTCACGGGCAGGGGACATTTCTTTTCACTTCCACACTTCAGCCCCTTATTTTCTAAGGCTTTTGCCTTGGGGGATGTTTTGCCCCCTCCGCATTCGCCTGCGCTTCGCTCCGGCGATGCGGTTTCCCCCATAGCAAAAGCCAAGAAAATTACGGGGGCTTCCGTTAAACTGTTCAAAGAGATGTCCCCTGCCCGTGAACGGTCACTTTTCACTTAACACTGAACCTCTTAACCCATGAATGATTACACTGCAAAAAGTGCTGAAATATGATTCCGCTCAAAATCCTTCAGATGCAAGGCGCGAGATTTCCGAGGAATGAGACGTACTTAGCGTACGTCGCAGTGACGAGGAAATCGAAGCAACGCAGCAGATGGAGTATTTTCAGCGGAATCAATGAATGATTACTAATTTTCGCTGCCTACCTAACGTCCAAATTGATTTGAGCTTTCCATGAAGATGTTGCGTCATGTCCAAAACTTTGCCAGGGCTGCAGTAACATAAGCCGCGGCGGCCAGCAGGAATACTGCGGTAAATCCTGCTTCCACAGCAATGATGGTGGCCAGAGCGGTGCTGAGTACCGAAAGGCAGCCGTTGATCCCCCAGGCCCAGGGCACGTCTGCCTCGCTTCGCCGGGCCAGGAACTGCAGCCCCAGGGGAAAAGGGAAACCCATGACAAAGGACGGCAGGGCGAGAATCATCATGGTAAATATGATTTTCCAGCACATGGAAAAGGTGATGGTATATTGCAGGATTGGAGGAAGAAGGAACGTATAAAGCAGGAGCATCAGGGCTACCAGGCCTGCAGCCCCGTATGGTGTTGCGTCATGGACAGGTAGACGGGAGGAAGCATAACTTCCCGTTCCTGAAAAAATGAGCATAGCGCAAATTACAGCGGCTGCTGCATATACGGGGTGTCCCAGATAGAGTACAAAGCAGTGGATTAGGACAATCTCAACCAGCATGTAGCCGACTCCCAGGCCGCTGAAATACATAAGGGTCCATACCCGGTTTCCGCCACGCCATCCCAGGCGAAACAAAGGGAGGATGATCAGTACCAGGGCCGCTGCAGCCATCTGCAAAAAGGTTATAACCACGATGAGGTAGCCCATTTCGATAAAGGGAACAGCTCGCTCGCCAAAAAGCCGGATCAGGTGCGGCAGGCTCTGCCAGCGCAGAAACTGGGAGAAGAAGGGACGGTTATCAGTGGCTGGCTGCAGCCTGAAGTCATAGGTTTCATAAAGTTCCTGCCTTGCAGGGGAGAGGATCTGGTCCAGGTAGGTAAAAATGCTCCGGTCTTCCAGCAGGTTATAATGTTCTCGCTCGCCAGGTTTCAGGTCCGGAAGGAAGACCGGATCAAAGAGCATCTGCCTGCAGAACTCCCGTACATTCCGGATTTCAATTGGGGTGAGGGGGGAGCGCTTAACGCAGAAAGTAATTGTACCCCAACTCCGTACAGCAGCTATATGCGCGGCCGGGTTATCGATCCCTGCCTCTGCCAGGGTCTCGACCATGGTTGCTGCCAGACGCAGGGGGCTGCGCACAGGATAGTCCAGCCAGGCCGAGGCGCACAGTAACCCGTCAGGGGCCAGATGGCGCCACATCTCACTCAAGGCCTCCCTGGTAAAGGTATTTTGCTCCTGCAGGGCGAAGAGCCCGGCCGTTCCTCCAAAGGCGCCGACCATGGGAAGGACGATCAGGTCATAATGCGAGGAATCGGTGGCCAGATAGGTGCGCGGCTCAAGGGGCACAAGAGTGACAGCAGGATGCCGGAACAGCCCGCCCATGGTTTGGGAGTACTGCTCATCAAGCAGATCCAGAACCGTACTGTGGGGCTCTACGGCCACTATACGTTTGGCACCGCGGGTCAGGGCATGGGAGACTTCCATCCCGGTTCCGGCCCGGAGCACAAGCACATCGTTCGGCGTCGCCATGGCATAAGGCAGGGCACCGGTCGTGTAATCCAGCAGGTGTTCTGTATTGGCAGCAGACCATTCGCTAATTGCACCGAACCAGTTGCCGTTGCTGAAGACTGCCTCGCGCACAGGGATCTCCCCGGCATAGGCCAGGCTGATGCCAGGGGCATGGCGGAGCACCGGTGCCGAGACTACCTGAACCAGTCCGTATGGGCTGTTGCGCTGTGCAACAATGCCGGCGTCCGGCAGGTTCAGGGTGCGCTGCAGGTCCTTGTATTCCGAAATGGAGAGGGATACGGGTCGGACTATGTTAAAAGCCGTCAATGCACAGGCCAGGAACGCCGCTGCAATCAGCCAGCGCAGCCGACGTTTTGGAAGGATCAGGAACCCTGCTGCCAGGGAAAACACAGCAGTGACAGCAGGGAGCTGTTGTGGGGACAGCAACCCCAGTATGATGATGGCAACGATTCCTCCCAGCCCGGAGCCAAGCAGGTTGGCGAAATAAAAGGTGCCGATCCGGTCTACGTGTTGCACGAAAATAAGGCCTATAGCAAGGGCACCCAGGAAAAAGGGTGTGGAAAAGAGCAGATTGGCAAGGAGCAGTCGCCAGACCTGCGATGGGTCGACGAACAGCAGTAAGGAGTCAAACCCGCCGAAAACAGCCTGTGTTATCCCCACCACGGTAGCCATGGCAGCGGCACTGCCGAACATAAGCAACGGCAAGAGGAAACTGCTTCGCTCAAGAAACCAGCCGCGGGCCAGCGCTATCAGCGTACCCGCAGCGCCAAAGCCGAGCAACGCCACTGAAATGACCATGTAGGCGAAATAATGCCACTGGGTGATAGACAGGACCTGCATCAGCACCAACTGAAAGGCAATAATTGCTATCGAAAGAAGTGCCACCGACAGGTGGAGTCGATTCAGGGCAGCAGCAGACGTTTGGTTCATTCGGCCCTTCGGAAGGGAACAAAGCGGACCGGCATCAGGCTGTGGGTTACGGTTTCCTTTCCATGTTTTTCAACCAGCATGAGGGTCTGTACGAAAAACGGGGAACCAACCGGAATGACCATCCTGCCTCCATCTTTTAGCTGGGCCAAAAGGGGCGGCGGAATATATTCCGCCGCAGCAGTGACCACAATGGCATCATATGGGGCATATTTCTCCCAGCCAAAATAACCATCACCTGACTTGACCTGTATTCCCCCGTAGCCCAAACGACTCAGCCGCTCCGATGCGTTCTTGGCAAGTTCTGGTATGATTTCAACAGTGTACACTGATACGCCGGTCTCGGCCAGGATGGCTGCCTGGTATCCTGAGCCTGTACCGATCTCCAGTATCCGCTGCTGTGGCTTCGGCTGGACTATCTCGGTCATATAAGCAACGATGTAAGGCTGGGAAATGGTCTGGCCATAACCGATAGGGAGCGGCCTGTCGTCATATGCGTCAGGAACGCTGGTTTCCGGGACAAAGAGGTGACGGGGGACGCTTTCCATGGCCCGTAGTGTCGCCGGGTCACTGATGCCACGAGATTTGATCTGAGTGCGAACCATGCGATCCCGCGCGTTTTTGTAGATAAGCGCCTCTTCTTCTGCAAGGGCATTGCCGGTAAGCAGGAGGAGCAGAAAGGCCAGTGCAAAGGGCAAGAAGAGGATTTTTGGCAATACCCTTTGCAGGCGGTTCTCAATATTTGCGGCACTTGTGCCAGGCATGACAGATGAATCTTTCATTTGTAGATTCGGTTTCCTCACCATTCCTTGAAGCATATACTATAAGCTGTAATAATGGGGCCTTTGATCTTCCAGGGGCCCTCATTTGCATCTCCCTGTCCGAATCAATAATACACCTCAAAGACGCAAAAGTCGCTGAGGTCCTAGGGTTTTTTGTACCTCTTCCAGATTTGTTCAATATAGTCAACAAGATTCCCTGTTTGCCGGGGATGTCATGTGAATTCCTCGCTTGCAACGTCATAGAAATGACTGATGATAGTATGGTGAGATAATTGTAGCATCTCAGCTAGTTTGCCAAGCAGAAATGGGAGTCTCAAAAATAATTACTGATAAGGTGTGGGGAGGGGAGGAAAAAAACCTCCCCTTACCCGATTAGGTGCCGGTTTATGCACCTATCATCCCAATCCAGTCCCCTACCCAATGCGTGACTGCAATCACTACGATTGCGATCAAAAGGTGTTCGCCGACGATCTTCCAAGGTGGCTCGCCCTGTGATTTTGCGATGATATAGCTCAGAACAGACAGAATGGACATTCCCCATATCAAATTCACAACTATGGCAGTGGATAGGGATAGAAGAAGGACGGGAACCAC
>DAOURD010000257.1:0-3756 GCA_030625295.1 Desulfobacterales bacterium
CCTGTTTCACGCGTTCAAGGTCGGTGAGAGAGAAAAAACTGATGGCATAACGTGTCGTCTCATTGGCAGTTGCCGCCAGTGTGATGTGTACTTGTACAAAGATGCTAAAAAGTATTGAGGCTGCACAAAAGAGCTGTGGCATATATCTGATGGATATCATGTTTTTCCGGGCCGTAGCTATCATTCCCTTTGTCCAACCACTATGTCATACTAACCCACGGAGCAGGTAAAATCTGTACGTGGTATTGTCTTTTGAGGGGTCTTCTTTGATATGATTTCGGGAATAAACTCCTGTTTGCGGAAAAGCTTATCACCTTGTTTCTTCAACCATACGAATGCGCCCAAAAAGCCAAGCCCGGCGAAGAGGCCGACAAGAAAATTCTCATCAACGGAAATCAGCCTGGATAGCAAAAATCCCAAAAGTATGCCTCCTGCGAGGGCAAGTATGGGTACCATATAGACGAAGAATGACGCCTTTAGCAGGGAAGAACCCCTGATACTGATGGTCACAACATCGTCAGGCTCAGCCCCGACAGTGTTGCGTGCCCTTATCTCCGCATTGGCGCCACCACCCCCAAGGGAGATGCAAGCATCCTTGGCCTTGCAACTCTCGCACACGGGTTCCAGTCTGGTCACCACCAGGGCCATGCGACCCTGGATCGCTTTTACCACGCCGGTTTTGGTCAGCAGCTCAGCCATGTTCTTTACCCTCAAAAGTTGATCTGAATGGGTGCATTACCAGATTCTTACCAAAATAATGGGAATCAATTTCCGTTTGACCGATGTTTGTCATATGTTCTAAGGTTCGTTCTGACTTTTCCCGGAGGGAACCTTATCATGGAATCTTTCAAAAATAAAGTCCTTGAGGCCACTGAGTTTGTTCGGGGCAAGATCGTAGACCAGCCGCTGATAGGATTGCTAATCGGAACCGGCCTGGGCGACACGGCGGACGACATGAACAACGTTATATCATTTGATTACAAAGACATACCTCACTTCCCGATCTCTACGGTTCCAACCCACCACGGGAGGGTGCTGTTTGGCAAGATGGCAGGCAAGGCGGTCATGGCCATGCAGGGGCGTTTTCACTATTATGAAGGATACAGCATGCAAGAAATCACCCTCCCTGTACGGGTCATGCAGATGATAGGGGTCAAAACACTTATATTGTCGAATGCAGCAGGCGGGATTAATCACCTGTTTGATATAGGTGACATCATGGTCATCACCGACCACATCAATCTTACGGGCAACAATCCCCTAATCGGACCGAATGTGGATGAGTGGGGGCCGCGGTTTCCTGACATGTCTCAAGTATATGACCGCGGGCTGATAGCTCTGGCCGAACAGGCTGCCCTCGAAAACAATATCCGGGTCCAGAAAGGTGTTTATGTGGGGCTCCCTGGCCCCTCTCTTGAGACCGGCGCTGAAATTCGGTTTCTTAAAACCATTGGGGCGGATGCCGTGGGGCTCTCTACGATCCCCGAAGTGATTGCAGCGGTCCATGGCGGGATGGCGATCCTCGGGTTTTCGGTCATTACCAACATGAATCTTCCGGATCATTTGAAGCCCGCTCGTGTAGAGGAGATCATCGCCGCTGCTGAGCGAACAGCACCCCGCCTTCGGGCCATCATTAGGGGGGTCATAGAGAAGTTGACGGCATAAAGACAATGCGGAGTGCGGAATGCGGAATGCGGAATAAAAAAGAAGATGAAATAACCAGTATCGAGTAACCAGTAATCAGTATCCAGCATCCAGCATCGAGTAACGGTTAGCATTACGGCCATCTGCTCCAAGAAACATTAATCAAAATCCACGCAAATGAAATCAGTTGATATACTAATCAAAAACGGATCGGTCCTGACCATGGACCCCGAGGATACCCTGATTGAAAACGGGGCCGTGGCTGTGTCGGCAGATCGGATTGTCGAGGTGGGAACAGAAGATGCTTTGACTGCCTCGTTCCAGGCCGCAAAAACCATTGATGCTCAAGGCGGGATCATCATGCCGGGTCTGGTGAACACCCACACCCATGCGGCCATGACCTGTTTTCGAGGCCTGGCTGATGACCTGCCCCTCATGACATGGCTTAATGATTATATTTTCCCTGCTGAAGCTAAGCTCACCTTTGATATTGTCTATCAAGGGAGTCGCCTTGCCTGTTCTGAAATGATCCTTTCAGGCACGACCACTTTCTGCGACATGTATCTCTTTGAAGAGGCTGTGGCCCAGGCTGCCAGAGAGGCCGGGATGCGGGCCGTGGTTGGGGAGGTCCTCTATGATTTTCCATCTCCGAACTACGGTCCCGTGGAACAAGGCTTGAAGTACACAGAAGCCCTGATCGAAAAGTGGCGGGATGATCCCCTGATTACCATAGCCGTGGAGCCTCACTCTCCCTACCTTTGCTCTCCCGATCTCCTTGAGAAGACCAAGGCCATCGCCGACAGAAATGCGGCCCCTATGGTGATCCACCTGTCAGAATCAGAGCATGAAGTGGCCCAGGTAAGAGCGAAATACGGCAAAACACCTGTGGAACATCTGGCAGAGATTGGATTCCTGAGCCCGAACCTCATTGCTGATCACTGTGTGGCATTAAGTGACAACGACATAAGGCTCCTGAAAGACTTTGACGTAAAAGTGGCTCATAACCCGGAGAGCAACATGAAGCTTGCCTCAGGCGTGGCTCCCATTCCTAAACTCCTTGAGCATGGCATCACGGTAGGGATCGGGACTGACGGTTGTGCCAGCAATAACAATCTGGACCTGTTTCAGGAGATGGACACCGTGGCCAAACTCCACAAGGTGCATACCCTTGATCCCACGGTGATGAACGCGAGGACTGTGGTGAGGATGGCGACCATTGATGGTGCCCGGGTGTTGGGGATAGGCGACATCATTGGTTCTCTGGAGGCGGGCAAGAAGGCCGATATTATCATTATCGATACCAGGCGACCCCACCTGATCCCACTGTACAATATTTACTCCCACCTCGTGTATGCGGTGATGGGCAGTGATGTGGTCACAGCCATTGTGGATGGCCGCGTGTTGATGGAAGATCGGGTCTTGACCACACTCGACATAGATGAAGTGATGGCGGCAGTAAACCGGATTGCGGAGAGCATTAAGGCATAGAATGCAACAAGGCACCCTCTACGATATTGTAGTTCATAATGGCACGGTCTTAACGGTTAATGGGGCCTTTGATATTCTCAACAAGGGCGTGGTGTGTATAGCCGATGGCAGCCTGAAACGCATCGAGGAAAGAACTCCGAACCAGCCATTGCCTCCAGCCCGTCATGTCATAGACGCCCGCGGGGGCATCATCATGCCCGGATTGGTGAACACCCACACTCATGCAGCCATGTCCCTGTTTCGGGGGCTGGCCGATGATCTCCCCCTCACGAGCTGGTTGAACGACTACATATTCAAGGCCGAAGCTCGGTGGTTAAACCCTGAAAGCGTGTACGCTGGCACACTTCTTTCCTGTGCGGAGATGCTCTTGTCCGGCACCACCACATTCTGTGACGGCTATTTTTTTGAAGACGCAGTGGCAAAAGCCGTGCAGGAATCCGGGATGCGGGCGATCCTTGGCCAGGGAATCGTTGACTTTCCTGCCCCCGGGGTTCCTGATCCTAAAAAAAATGTGGCAGCTGCTGCACGATTCATCGAAACATGGCGCGGGAAGACCCCCCTGATAAGCCCTGGGCTCTTTTGTCATTCACCGTACACCTGCTCTGAGGAGACACTCAAAGAGGC
>DAOURD010000018.1:0-8944 GCA_030625295.1 Desulfobacterales bacterium
AGACTGGAAGTGGCTGACAACGCACAGGGAAGGACAGTTCTTTGAACGGAAGTGCTGTTATGATCGCTCAGGCAAACGACCAAAGCGCAGAGATGCTCGAAGCGTAGCCCGCGATGTTTCCGAGACCCTTGCGGCCATGGCCAATGCCGATGGTGGGACCCTGACATTGGGGCTAGAGAATGACGGCACACCCAGCGGCGTGGATTATCCGCAAGATCGCTTAGGGGTCATCTTATGTCTCCACGTCCATGCCAGGGCTTTCTCGCGGAAAATAAAGAGAAGCGTTAAATATGCTTGACACTTATTGAGCAATATCGTAAAGTATATTGTACGAAAATAGCCATAAATCGTTCAGTGAGGTTGACACAAGGGAATGTTAGATCTAAGCGAGTTTTTCAGTATCCAGGCGAGCTTGCTCGGCCAGGTTTCCCGGTCACGCAGTCGCTTTCTCAGGGAAAATGTTGACTGGAACAGCCGCCTGCTGGGCATTGTCGGGGCTAGGGGGACAGGGAAGACAACCTTACTCCTTCAGCATCTGGCCGAACAAGACCATCGCCACCAGCGCCACCTGTATGTTTCTGCCGACCATATCCGGCTGCAAGCGAGCGGCCTTTATGAAATCGCCTCCTACTTCTTCCGCCTTGGCGGAGAGACTATTATGATAGATGAGATCCACAAATACGCCAACTGGTCGCAGGAAGTAAAAAATCTGTACGACTCCTTCCCAGCCGCAAAGATATTTTTTTCAGGAAGTTCCACTCTTGCTCTGCAAAAAGGAAAAGCAGACCTTTCCAGGCGGGCTGTCTTTTACACCCTTCCGGGGCTTTCCTTTCGTGAATATCTATCCTTTGCCCATGGATTGGAATTTCAGGCGGTTTCCCTGCCGGAACTCTTGCAAAACCATACGATAGTGGCCTCGAAACTTTTGAAGGCAGGGCCGATCCTTGGACGCTTCAATGACTACCTCGATCACGGGGTCTATCCCTTCTTCCTGGAGGGGATAGATGACTATCTTCCCAAGCTTTTGAACGTCCTGGAGAAAGTGCTCTATGAAGATATTCCGGCAGCCATAGCCATTAAGACGGCAAACGTGCCCGTGCTGAAACGCATGTTATGGCTGGTAGCGACATCGCAGCCGTTCACACCTAATATTGAAAGAATGTCCAGGAACCTGAAAATCTCTAAGGAATACGTTTATACCTATCTCGATTCCCTGGAGCGAGCCGAACTACTTTCCGGATTTTTTTCCTCGGAGACAGGCTACCGACTCGTGCGAAAGCCTTCTAAGATATATATGGAAAACACGAACCTGCTAAGGGGGGTGGCCGGACAACTTGGCGGAAAGGATCAGGTAGGCACTGCGCGCGAAACCTTTTTTGCCCATCAACTGAAAAGCGCAGGCGCGAATGTCCGCATCCCGAGCCGTGGCGATTTCCTGGTGGAAGGGCAATATCTGTTTGAAATCGGCGGAAGAACCAAGGGAAAAAGTCAGGTTAAGGATGCTGATAATGGTTTTGTGGTGAGGGATGAAATTGAAGTCGGTTTCGGCAACGTAATTCCATTGTGGCTGTTCGGATTCCTGTATTGAGTGAAAAGAGAACCAAGGGACGATCTTTAGTTTTACAGTTTCTAAGTAATCCTTTTAGAGCTGGTTCATGAGGCAAGAAAGTGGAGGATGGAGGAATTGAGCGTTGTAGCGAACCCATGGAATCTCAAAGTGAAGTGCAAGCAGGGTTTGCTCTTGACTCATGTTAGCGTGAAATCCGAGATTAGTTGAGAATAATTACAACATATGTGATCTTGGCTCCAGCGGCCTTGGCGGTTTTTGCTTTGCACCTGTTCGGATGCTATCTTTGTCAAACATGGATTTGCTTGGATTGCTCATAATTTTCTCCCTGTTGACCTCCTTGTTCGAAGGCCTGCGGATGTTGACCGTAGATTGAGAATGGGTGACTTTTTTATCAAGGAGATTATGCAGAGAGGCGGCTCATGGTCATATATGTTCGAACTCAGGGCGCAAAGATGGGTAAGAAAACGTCTCCATCCTTCCTACAAGCCATCATGCTGGGGTTTGCACCAGCAGTTGATACGGTACGGAATGCCGTCGAGCATCCCCTGCGTCAACTGATCAAATGGCGACGGGGGGTACCACGCTTCCCAAACGAATCCAAGCAAGACCTTTTTGCTCACCTGCCTGCAAACGAGCAAGAACAGGCCAACCATACCGCCAAGCGGCTGCACTCCGATTTCCGTTTGCAGCACTTACGCGAAAACAGCTCAGTAGACAACTACCGGTTGAACCTTTTCTACCTGGAAATGCTTGAGCGCGCCCTGTCAGAAGCTGCCCCCGTTATCCCGCAAATCATCCACGCCGCCGATATCGGCCCATCCGACTGGTTCTATGTCCAGGCGCTTTACGCAGCCCTTAAATGGTGGAATAGCCCAACCAGCCGTACCGTTGGGCTGTTGGGTTATGAAGCGGACGCTTTTCGGGTGTATTCAAATCTTTTGTCGCGGTATGACCAGGCCCACGGCTATATGCACGGGTTAGAGGACGTACACTACATCCCCCGCAAATTCATACGGCAGCCAGGTAAGTTTGAACTGATCACGATGCTATTCCCCTTCCTGTTCCTCAAAGACCACCTGACCTGGGGATTGCCTCTCCGAAGATTCAATCCTGTGGAACTGCTCAGGGATGCCTGGGCTAGCCTGAAACCGGGCGGAGTGCTCGTGGTCGTCAATCAGGGAGAAGCAGAGCACTTCGCCCAGCGAGATATGCTGCTGGCAGAAAATATCCAGCCGGCAGCCGCGTTCCAACACCCATCCCGACTGTATCAATATGACTTAGTCCGGTACGTAGTGGTGGCAATCCATGACACTTGAGAAAAATGACCTCAGGGCATTGAACGTTTAGCTCCCCTTTGCTCCGCAATTTGGATTCCCTTCTGCAAAAAGGATGGTGTTGTATAAGGCCGTGAATTATGTCAAAGGTACCTTTATGAGAGTCTTGGCAGTCTTTATCTGTTTTGCCGTTCTGTTCTGCATCTTTCCGGCCAGTGCACTATCACGTGTCATCGTCGATGACATGGTTGCACTGAAAGGTCAGAAGGTTATGCTCAGAGCCGAGACAAGAGGAAAACTCTTCAGCAAAGGCGGTGAAGTTATAGAGTTCTTTGTTGACAGGGAGTCTATTGGTAAAACCCTTTCAGGCGGAGACGGTGTTGCGTTCAAAGCGTTTATCCCGGTAAAAACGGGCTTGCATCAAATAAGGGTGAGTTCGGGTGGGGACGAAGATACCGGATTGCTTCTTTCTTTAAAAAGAGGATCGAGTATTGTCTTTGTTGATATTGTGGGCTGCCTGTTAGAAGGTCCATTTTCAAGGAAGCCAAAACAGGAGAGTCAGAAGGCAATAAAAGACCTCCACAAAAGATTTCCAGTTGTGCTTCTTCAAAGAGGTTTTTTCAGTGTAAGAGCTATCCGTGCATGGCTAAAAGAGAATGAATTCATAGAATTGCCTATAGTTCCCTGGAGACGAGGAGCAATATTTGATGAGATTGCTCAAAAGGATTTGAGGGTTAAGGCCATAATTGCAGGCCCTAAGGTGATCGAGTCTGCCAGGGAACATAAGCCCCTCGCCTTCAGCTTCGAGGCAGTAGAGGATGCAGAGTGGGTGAAAGACTGGGAGGAGATCAGAAAGAAGCTCAAATAGGCTATTCCCGGTGAAACTGGAGTCTTCAAAGTCCGCTGTTTCTGCGGCGGAGCGGGAGGGTTGGGGGAGGGGAGAGGTGATGCCATGGAAGTTAAGAGAGAGGGGAGGGGGGTGGAAATGCTTAGAATCGAAATGGTGATCAATAGACAGCTTTCCCGGCGAGCATTTCTACAAGAAGGCTCTTTGTTCTTAACTTGTTTTGGATTTTGTCCTGCTTTGTTTGACTCATGGACAAAGATGGCCTGGGCAAAAAAGGACAAACGCCCTTTGCGTGAGGCAATGTTTTACCAAAGACTGCCAAGAAACAGGGTTCAGTGTCAGGTCTGTTTCCGTGGCTGCATCCTGGGCGAAGGGGAGAGAAGTTTCTGCCGCAATAAAGAAAACATGAATGGCCGCCTGTATAATCTGGTCTATAGCAGACCCTCGGCAGTGCATATCGATCCGATCGAGAAGGAGCCATGCCTCCACATGCTCCCTGGAACGAATATCCTCTGTTTCGGGACCGCGGGCTGCAATTTTCGCTGTAAATTCTGTCATAACTGGCATCTTTCTCAGAGGTCCATTGAAGAGATGGAATATACCTATGATATTTCGCCAGAGGATGCAGTAAAAATAGCTGTAGATAAAAAGATTCCCACCATTTCGTTTACCTACAACGAGCCCACAAGCTTCTATGAATACGTATACGATATCGCCGGTCTTGCTAAAAAGAGCGGGCTGAGGATTCTGTTTCACTCCAATGGAGGAATGAACCCCGGCCCTTTAAAGGAACTCCTTAAATATACCGATGCGGTGACCATCGATCTGAAAGGGTTTACTCGAGAATTCTATCGAAGTGTGTCATCGGCCGAACTTGAACCAGTGCTGAGGACACTGAGGATTATCAAAGAACAAGGCAGATGGCTCGAAATAGTAAACCTGCTCATCCCTACCCTCAATGACGATCCCGAAGATATAAGAAAGATGTGCCTCTGGATAAAGGAAAACCTGGGAGAAGATACCCCCCTTCATTTTTCTCGCTTTTTCCCTAACTACAGGCTCACAACCCTACCGCCGACACCTATAGAGAAATTGGAAGGGGCCCATAAGATTGCCAGGGAGGCGGGCTTGGAATATGTCACAATCGGTAACGTTCCGGGCCACAAATACAACTCCACCTTTTGTCCTAATTGTCACAAGAGGATAGTTCACCGCGTTCATTTTGGAGTCATGAGTAACCATATAATAGAAGGTAAGTGCAGGTTTTGCGGCCACAAAATTCCGGGAATCTGGAATTGATGCCATGAGAAGGCTCCTTGTCTTCGCTGTGTTAGTCATGGGCTTCAGTGGCATTGTTGTCCAGATACTCCTATTGAGAGAGTTGCTGGTCGTCTTTCATGGCAACGAAATGGCAATAGGGCTTATCCTGGCCAACTGGCTTGTCCTGGAGGCCTTTGGCTGCCTGTTTGTGGGAAAAAGGGTTGAGGGCATCGCAAAGAGGCTAGAGGCCTTTGTTGGTCTTCACCTTCTTTTTTCTGTCTGTTTACCCCTGGCCGTTTATTCAACGCGGATATTGAGAGAACTGATCGGGGCTGCGCCGGGAGAAGGTTTGGGGGTTATTCCTATTCTCTATTCCTCTTTCCTTGTTCTTGCCCCCATTAGTATCTCTCATGGGGCGCTCTTTACCTTCGGATGTAAGCTGTATTCTCTCTTTTCTGAGAAACCTGCCGGCCCCTTCACTTCGGAAGCAAAGGCTGCCTCGGCCATTGGCAAGGTTTATGTCTATGAAACCCTTGGATGCATTGTCGGAGCCGCAGCGTTTACCTATCTGTTTATCCCGTACCTACATTCCATAGATATTGCCTTGGGCGTGGCGCTCTTGAATTCCCTCTTGGGTCTCCTTTTGTTGGTTTTTTCCCGACATGCTTTCCAGTCTTTGGCAGGTGTGGCTATGGCCGGCGGTTCGGCAATATTAGCAGCCCTTAGCATTTATCTGATCCTCAGTCCAAAAGCGGATGAGATCAATCTTCGGTCCATAAGCCAACAGTGGAAAGGACAGGAAGTAGCCCATTATCAGAATTCGATTTACGGAAACATCACTGTCATTAAGAGCGGCGAACAATACACTTTCTTCTCCGATGGCATTCCTGTCATCACAACGCCTGTTCCGGACATAACCATGGTGGAGGAGTTTGTCCACTTACCTATGCTTGCTCATCCAAGGCCCCGAAAAGTCCTTGTTATTAGTGGTGGGGCCGGAGGTGTAATCAATGAGATCCTAAAACACCCGGTAGAAAGGGTTGACTATGCCGAGCTCGACCCCTTACTGGTGGAGATCGTACACAAATTCCCTACGCCGCTGACTCAGGCCGAGTTAGCAGACCCCAGAGTAAATATCGAACATATAGATGGCAGGCTCTTTGCCAAAAAAACGCCTCATCAATACGATCTGGTTCTGGTTGGCATCTCCCGCCCCTCAACCCTGCAGCTAAACAGACTTTTCTCTGAGGAGTTCTACGCCCTGATCAAGAGTACGCTTGAGAAAGATGGTATATTGGTGATAGCCCTGCCTGGTTCCCTGACCTACTTGAGCGAAGAACTGAGGAATCTCAATGCCTGCATCCTTAATACCCTTAAGGGCGTTTATCCTTATGTTCGCGTTATCCCGGGAGACCTGAACCTCTTTTTAGCGTCGCCCTCAAAGGAAGTTTCATTGATGGACCACACGTTGCTCGTCCAGAGGTTAAGCGACCGTAGTCTTGAGGTAAATCTTTTGACCCCGGTCTATATTGAGTACAAGCTGGCCGATAGGTGGGTAGACTGGTTTCGGGATTGCCTTAATGGGGCCACAGACAAGATTAATCAAGACTTTTCCCCGGTGGGGATGTTCTATGCTCTGGCCCATTGGAATGCCGTCTTTTCGCCCCACACCCAGTGGTTATTTCGATGGTTTTCCCAGGCGAATTTGGTTCTGCTGGTTATCCCGCTATTTGCCCTGATCTTTTTGATCATTTGCTTTATGAGCCCGACACGATGCGCGAAACCAGGTATTGCCTTTGCTATTAGCACAACCGGCTTTGCCGGGATGACCTTTGACCTGGTGCTGATCTTTACCTTTCAGACACTGTACGGATATGTTTTCTACCAGATAGGACTTTTGCTTACAGCCTTTATGGCAGGCGCAGCAGCGGGGGCGATAGCCATGACTTGCCTTATGAAACGAATTAAGAAAGACCTTGCTTATTTTGTCAGCACAGAGTTGGCCATTATCCTGTTCTCCGCAGCCCTGCCAGTGATATTTCTTGTCTTTCACCCCTACTTGGTTCGTCCGGGGGTATTGCTCATTTTTCAGGTCATCTTTCTTGTTCTTGCCTTTCTTTCCGGACTCCTCATCGGTATGCAGTTTCCCCTGGCCAACAAGATATATTTGAAGAGTTCTTCCAACCTGAGTGGCACTGCAGGCCTCCTTTACGGAGCCGATCTTTTCGGCGGATGGATAGGCGGCCTACTGGTAGGGGTGGTACTCTTGCCTGTCCTGGGACTGGTACAAACCTGCATCATTGTCCTTATTCTCAAACTGACAAGTCTTAGCGTCCTGGTTGCGCCGACCTTGATTGACAAAGTAAGTTCTGGGGATACCATACCTACCTCTTTATTGTGAATAGAGATAAGAATAAGCTCAGGACATGGCAAGAATTGTACTGGAGTAAGTTCGTCGTTGAATTCGTTGAATAAGTCTGATGCGAAGGTTCTGGAGGAAAGGCTAAACCCCCAGGAAAAACATAGCAGAATTTCTTAAAAGGTCGTAAAGGGTGAGTTGATGAACCGCCGACATATCCGTTGGATTATTGTGGTGCTGGTTATTGGAGCTGCAAGCGTTTTAATATGGCACTATACCAGGCCTGGGCCCATCGAAGTAGTGGTCAAACCCGTGGAGCGTGGCACAGTGGAACGAACTGTAGCCAACACCCGTGCAGGAACTGTAAAAGCCTGCCGTCGGGCCAAGCTTTCTCCGGCCATAGGCGGTCAGATTGCAAAGCTGCCGATCCGTGAAGGGGACACGGTAAAGGCCGGACAGCTTCTGCTCGAGCTTTGGAATAAGGACCTGGTGGCAGAAGCCAGATTGGTGCAACGCGAAGCCGATGCTGCGAAAGCACACGCTAGGGCGGCAGGTCTGAAAGCCGATGTGGCCCAGCGGGAAGCGAACCGTCTGGTAAAACTTCGAAAAACCGGGGCTGTTTCGGAAGAAAAGGCTGACAGGGCAGTCACCGAGGCCAAGGCCCTAAGAGCTGATTGGGAAGCGGCAAAGGCATTCGCCCTTATGAGCGAAGCCCGCGTCGATGTCGCCAGAGCAAATCTGGCACGGACCCGCCTGACCGCTCCTTTTGACGGTGTGATCGCAGAAATCAACGGCGAGCTGAATGAATACCTTACACCGTCGCCTCCGGGCATCGCAACTCCGCCGGCCGTGGATCTGATTGACAATGCCTGCTTTTACATAACCGCGCCCATCGATGAGGTCGATGCCCCTGAGATTGCATCAGGCATGAGGGCTCGGGTGAGCCTGGATGCCTTTGGTGATCGCCGCTTTGATGGAAAGGTCCGTCGGATTGCCCCCTATGTGCTGGACCGCGAGAAGCAGGCCCGTACAGTAGATGTGGAGGTGGAGTTTACCAACCCAGAGGACATCCGCCAACTGCTGGCCGGTTACAGCGCAGATGTAGAGATCATTTTAGATGTTCGCCGCGACACGCTTCGCATACCGACAGAGGCTGTGCTGGACGGAAAACGCGTCTTTGTTTATCTGCCCGATAAGAAAGTAATTCAGGAACGTATCTTCAAAAGCGGCATCTCGAACTGGGACTATACGGAAGTGATTTCGGGTTTAAGGGCGGATGAACTGATGGTAGTTAACGTGGATCGCCCCGGTGTGAAAGACGGGGCGCACGCGGTAGCCGCCAAAGAGGAGTCATGATTTACTTAGCCGGCATCGAAAGGATATTTCAGGTGGGAGACGAAGCCGTTCACGCGCTCAACAAGGTGAACCTGACGCTCAATGCCGGAGAATACATCGCCATCATGGGTCCTTCCGGCTCGGGGAAATCGACCCTGCTCAATATCATCGGTCTTCTGGACAGACCGGACAGGGGCGTCTATCGTTTAGAGGACGTGGACGCAACCGATCTGACCGATGACCAGCAGGCATCTGTGCGTCGTCACAAGATTGGTTTTGTGTTTCAGTTTTTCCACCTG
>DAOURD010000137.1:0-5057 GCA_030625295.1 Desulfobacterales bacterium
GAATGACTCCCAAGTGGAACCCCCTGGCCGAAATCTCCTGGTTGCAGAGATATCTCGAGATCGCGTGGTGGCAGTGGGTTCCATTTGTGGAGGTCGGGCAAGTGGCGCCGTCATGGAGTGTGGATGAATTGCACTCTGACATGAAGTGGGATGTGGGTTTCGGCGTAAGGGCCATGGCAAAAGGTCTTGTGGTTCGGATTGATACCGCCGTGTCGGACGAGGGATTACGGGTTCAGATGATGGTGAGTCAACCTTTCCAGTTTTGATGCGTTGAGAAACTAAACACTTAGTGTCTGAACGAAAACCCTCCAATTTACACTTTTCCTGTCATTGCGAGGGAAGCATGACCGAAGCAATCTCTTGGAAATAAGGGGATTGCTTCGTCGCTCGTTCCTCACTCCTTGCAATGACAGCTCGCAACTATGGGTTTTCGTTCAGACACTACTCAACCTAAAGGAGGTGGAACGATGAAAACAGTTAAAAATGGACTACTTATTATTCTCATCGGTCTTATTGCAGTTGGCTGCGCGTCAAGCATGTCGGGCAGCGCTTACTCCCGCGATCAGGCCCAAAAAGTCCAAACGGTTCATGAAGGAGAAGTGATCATGGTGAGAGAGGTGCTGATAGAAGGAACCAAATCCGGTTTGGGCGGTTTGGCCGGGGGAGTCATGGGTTTTGCTTTGGGCAGCACTATTGGTAGTGGTTCGGGTAAAGGTGTGGCCAGGGCTGCCGGCACTCTCGCTGGCGCCGCAGCAGGCGCTGCTATAGAGGAGGGCGCGACGCGTCAGAAGGGCCTGGAGATAACTGTTAAGCTGGATAATGGCGAGACCGTATCGATAGTGCAGGGAGCGGACGAGAAATTCGACGAGGGCGATCTGGTTCGGGTGTTGCGACGCCCTGATGGATCAGCACGGGTGATACAGTAACTCGAAACCATCACTACACCTTATTTCAATAGGTTACACCCCCCTACCCCCCCCTCAAGGGGGGACTTTGAAAGATTTTTTTCTTAAGTTAATGGCATTGATTAGGAACGGGGAAACTTGAACAATAAACTTAAGTATATTATGGCCTTGATTTGCTTTTATCTGTGTGTTACATTATGTTTACCTCTATGCAATATACTTACTGACGATATTATAAGAATAGTTCCAGATGTCATTGCTCAGAACCATGATGAGTCATCAAATAATAATCGCGACGTTCATTCATCTAACCATGGTGATCCTTTTGCAACAGTTTTCCAAACATTTACAATAATACTTGTTTGCGCGGTCATTGGCCGATACGCAGCTCATAAACTAAAGCAATCCCCTGTACTTGGGGAAAATGTGCCGGATATGGCTGAGCACAGTCGCAGATAGTGTGCTATGGCACAAAAGATCTCGTGAATGGATAAAAAAATTAAGTGAATACACCCATGGAAATAGAGCCCGGCCAATACGAAATGAGCTTCAGTCGCCCGAATGAAGATACGCTGCTTGTGCGATTAGCGGGAAACTGGAGGATTGGGGGGAGGCTTCCATCGGCCGATGATGTGCAAAAACAAATCGATTCTGGTCCTCGTATCCAGCGTGTTGCCTTTAGCACAGAAGGACTCACGGACTGGGGCAGCGGGCTGCTGACATTCCTGATCAAGGTTATCCGCCAGTGTAGTCGGAAAAAAATTCGTGTTGAAAAGGCCGGGCTCCCTAAAGGAGCTGTAAAACTCATTGCGCTTGCTTCCGCTGTACCGGAAGAAAAGGGTTCGCAAAAAGAAGGCGTGCGTGAGCCGTTCTTGTCTCGAATCGGGGAAAGCGCCATTGCATTTGGCCGCTCAGTTGTAGAAATGCTCGGTTTCATTGGTGAGGCCACTGTTGCCTTTATGAGGCTGCTGAAGGGCAAGGCGCGCTTCCGCCGCTCAGATTTTACTTTGACCATCCAGCAGTGTGGGGTTCAGGCTTTACCCATTGTCTCTCTCATTAGCCTGCTGGTAGGGCTGATCCTCGCCTTTGTGGGCGCTATCCAGCTTATGATGTTTGGGGCGCAGATTTATGTTGCCAGTCTGGTGGGCATTGCCATGGTCCGCGTGATGGGTGCTATCATGACCGGAATTATCATGGCGGGCCGTACAGGCGCTGCCTTTGCCGCTCAGCTCGGTACAATGCAGGTGAACGAGGAGATTGATGCGCTGAAGACCCTGGGAATTTCACCCATGGAATTTTTAGTGCTGCCCCGAATGCTTGCCCTCGTCCTGATGATGCCGCTTCTGTGCCTTTATGCGGACTTGATGGGCATCCTTGGGGGTTTGATCGTTGGCGTGGGCATGCTGGATCTGACTGCGGTGGAGTACTTCAATCAGACCAAGGCCTCCATTACCCTGAACTATTTCTGGATCGGACTCTTTCACAGCGCCGTATTTGGAGTACTGGTGGCCCTGGCCGGCTGTCTCAGGGGGTTGCAGTGCGGACGCAGCTCCTCGGCAGTAGGAGACGCCGCCACATCGGCCGTGGTGACGGGAATAGTGAGTATCATCGTTGCAACCGCAATCATAACGATTATTTGTAATGTGCTGGGAGTATAGGGGAACGATGAATCAACGGGAAGCCCATATAACGGTCAAAGACCTCACCATGGCCTATGGTGATTTCGTAATACAGCGGAATCTTAATTTTACAATACAGCACGGCGATATATTTCTCGTTATGGGTGGAAGCGGATGCGGAAAGAGCACGATAATGCGGGCCCTGGTCGGGCTTAAGGAACCTGCAAAAGGTCAGGTTCTATACGACGGAATAAATTTTTGGGAGGCGGAGCCTGGGGAACGGGACCGCACCATGCGACGCTTCGGAGTTATGTTTCAGAGGGGCGCCCTGTGGAGCTCAATGACCCTGGCTGAGAATGTGGCTCTCTCCCTTGAACAATACACGGATCTAAGTCCTGGCCAGATTCGGGAAGTGGTCTCATTGAAACTTGCGATGGTAGGCCTATCCGGATTCGAGGAGTTTTATCCTTCGGAGATCAGCGGAGGCATGCAGAAACGCGTAGGTGTGGCGCGTGCAATGGCTCTGGATCCTGACATTCTCTTTTTTGATGAACCCTCGGCTGGATTGGATCCGGTCAGTTCCAGGCGCCTGGATGACCTGATTCTCGAGCTTCGGGACAGTCTCGGATCAACAATGGTTGTAGTAACCCATGAACTGGCGAGCATATTTGCCATTGGAAACAATTCAGTCTTTCTTGATCCGGAAACAAGGACCATGATCGCCAGCGGGCACCCCAAAAAACTGCTTGCAGAGTCACGGGATCCAAAGGTTCACAAATTTCTTACTCGAGGAGAGGAAGGAGCAAGGAAGCAATAACTCATGAGCAAAAAGGCAAACAAGACTGCTATTGGTGGATTTGTCTTAGGGGCGCTGGCTCTGATTGTAGCCGGTGTTTTGATCTTTGGAAGCGGCAAATTCCTGACCAAAACGCAGACCTATGTGATGTATTTCGAAGGTTCCGTAAAAGGCCTGAATGTGGGCGCCCCTCTTGTTTTCCGGGGTGTTAAAATTGGATCGGTAACCCGTATCCTGCTGGTTGCCAATACAGACGATTTATCCTTTAAAATTCCGGTGTTCGTCGAGACAGAGCGTAGACATTTTACGGTGACAGGCGAGGAGGCTTTAGATCGAAGCCCGAAAGAACAATTAGTATTGCTGGTGGCACGTGGCCTGAGAGCCCAGCTTATAGTGCAGAGTATGGTTACGGGCCAGTTAATAGTGGAACTGGATTTCCACCCCGACAAACCTGCAAAACTGGTCGCCGGCGATTCTGAATATCTGGAGATCCCGACGATTCCATCCGGCATAGATGATTTGCTCGAGCAGATCGCGAAGGCTCCGATCGAGGACATCTTAAACAAAGTACTTTCTGCTGTTGATGGAATTGAAAAGGCTGTGAATTCCAGGGAAGTGAAGGAAAGCCTCCTCACCCTGAAACAGACTGTAACGAACCTCAATAAACTTGTGCTGAATATCGATAGCAGGATTGAGCCGATTGCATCCACTGTCGAAGAGACCGTGAAGGACTATGGCAAGCTTGCCCGGAATGTGGATAGGCAGGTTAAGCCGGTTTTATCAGGGATCGTTGAGACCGAAAGACACGTCGATAAACTGGTGAAAAATGTCGATGCTCAGGTTACCCGGCTGGGATCCAGCATCGAGGAGGCTGCCAAATCGGCTGCTGCCGCATTAGTGGAAGCCAAAAAGACGCTTAATACAATAGAGGGCCTCACCGGTAAGGATTCACAAATGATTTATCAAATTACTACCACCCTTAAAGAGCTGTCGGCTGCTGCCCGGTCCATCCGTGTTTGGGCCGATTATCTCGAACGTCACCCGGAAGCCCTGCTGCGCGGCAAGGGTGGATCGTAAAGGAGATGAAATGATGCGCCTTTTATTTTCTCGACTTACAGTGCTGACAATCGTCGCTTTGCTAATGCATCTCGCAGGATGCGCCAGCTCTGCACCCTCGAGGTTTTACGTCTTGAGTCCCCTGGCCAGCTCAAAGGCAGAGTCACAGGCCTTAAAAGATGAAGTCTGTATTGCGATCGGGATCGGTCCTGTCGAGCTCCCGGCGTACCTTGATCGGCCGCAGATAGTGACCCGCGTAAGCGAAAATGAGCTCAACCTTGCCGAATTCGACAAATGGGCAGAGCCTCTGAAGGACAACCTTTTCCGCGTTCTGGCGGAAAACCTATCCACCCTGCTCTGTGCGGATGCGATCTCCATATTTCCCTGGAAGAGGCCCACACCGATAGATTACAAGGTCGAGGTTACGGTTATCCGCATGGATGGCAATGTCGGCGGGAATGCCTCGCTGGTCGCTCGCTGGGCCATCTTCAGAGAGAATGACAGAAAAATGCTGCTGACGAGGAAATCAAGCTACAGCGAGCCTCTGAGTTCGCAGAACCATAAAGCGCTGGTCTCAGCCCAGAGCCGGACGATCGCTGACCTCAGCCGTGAAATCGCTGAGGCAATCAAGGAATACGCCTTTAGTGTGGATAAATAGGACTCTCACGAAGTAACCAGAGG
>DAOURD010000014.1:0-9466 GCA_030625295.1 Desulfobacterales bacterium
TTTATCCACCTTTGGTCCCCGGCAGAGGGCATAAAGTGTCCGCTCTATTCCTATACCCCCGCCATATGTATCCGGAAAGGCTGATCTTCCTTTATCATCTTTCATGCTCGCTGCTAATAAAAATGGCCCATATCCACCGAGTTGATTGATGTTTTAAGTACTCCTCTCTCTGGTTCGCATAAAACCAATCTTAAAGTTAGCGTAGTAGTTTCGCTTGACAAAAAAGATGCCATTGATATACTCGCATTCATGTTGATCATCATATCATTTGTACCAATCTTTAGATCTTTCATCTATAAATAGTTATGTGGGGAATCCCTTAATGCCCACTGAAAATGCTCTATTATTGAAAGTAGAGGGACTTGGTAAGCAGTTTGGAGGCGTTCGTGCCCTTGAGGGATATGACCTTACCCTGAAGGAGGGTGAGTTAATGGGTCTCATCGGGCCCAACGGAGCGGGTAAAACCACGGTTTTCAACCTCATAACAGGTGTGCTTCGTCCTTCAAAGGGGCGAATTATTTTCAGGGGAAAGGATATCACCAGGTTTAAACCTGATCGAAACGCTGCTTTAGGAATGGCCCGCACATTCCAGAATATTCGCCTTTTCAACAGTTTGCGAGTTATTGATAATGTTAAGGTGGGGATTCATATGCGCCATGGTATGGGCCTATGGGCGACGGTCCTGAATCTTCCCATTTTGAGGCGTTCCGAGGCGGCCATGGAGGAGCGCGCCCTGGAGATCCTGAACACCTTTGGCCTTATGGGCTACAAGGATGAACTCGCAGAAAATCTCCCTTACGGTGATCAGCGAAAGATCGAGCTGGGGAGGGCCCTTGCAACTGCCCCTAAATTGCTTCTCCTGGATGAACCTGCCGCCGGGATGAACCCTCAAGAAACAGATGAGATAATCCGGCTCATATCCAGGATCCATCAGGAGCATGATCTCACCATTCTTCTTGTAGAACATGATATGAAAGTGATTATGGGGGCCTGTCAGCGTATCCAGGTGATTGATCACGGAAAAGTCCTTTGTCTTGGGACCCCGGAGGAGATTCAGAATGATCCTCGAGTCATAGAAGCCTACTTAGGCAGGCCCAAGGGATATGGACATGCTTGAAATTCGAGACAGTCATGTGTATATCGGGCAGACCTATGTCCTAAAGGGCGTGAGTTTGGAAGTGAGACACGGGGAAATTGTGGCCCTGATCGGAGCAAACGGGGCAGGAAAGACTACAACACTTTCAACCATTTCCGGGCTTACCCGATCCCGTCGAGGGAAAGTTTTATTCAGACCTGACCCGGATACAACCCAGCGGGATATCACGAAGGCGCCGGCTGAAGGGATAGTGAAAATGGGTATCTCCCACTGCCCTGAGGGCCGACAGGTCTTCTCTGACCTCAATGTGTGGGAGAATCTGCTGATCGGTGCATATCTCAGGAAGGACAAGCAGGCTATTCAATCGGATCTTCAATGGGTCTGCGAACTTTTCCCCATCCTGCGGGATAGGAGGCGACAGTCGGCAGGCAATCTTTCAGGAGGAGAACAGATGATGCTTGCCATTGGAAGGGCTTTGATGAGTAGGCCCAGACTGCTTCTCCTTGACGAGCCTTCCCTGGGCCTGGCGCCCCTCCTGGTGGAGATAATATTCGAAATGCTTGAGCAAATTAACGCTCAGGGCACTACGATCCTTTTGGTGGAGCAGAATGCCCTTATGGCCTTTGAATTGGCTCAAAGGGCTTATGTCATGGAAACCGGCCGAATTACCCTTTCCGGGACTGGGAAGGAGTTGGCAGAAAACGAAGCAGTCCGCAAGGCATATTTAGGGGCAACTTGATGGACGGATACATTGCACAACAATTGGTAAATGGTCTGATTTTGGGAAGTATGTATGCCCTTGTAGCCATTGGTTTTACCATGATTTATGGGATCATACGACTTATCAATTTCGCCCATGGGGACATCGTCATGATCGGTGCGTTTATGACCCTGGGGCTGGTCATAAGCGGTAAAATCTCTTTTCCGGTGATTATCATATTGGTTTTCATTGGTGGAGCACTCATGGGAATACTCATTGAGCGCGCGGCCTTCAGGCCCATGAGAGGAGCTCCCCAGGTGACCGGGTTTATTACATCTCTGGCCATTTCCATCCTTTTGCAGAATCTCGGTATTTTGTTATTAACTGCTCAGCCCCGGAACTTCTTTTGTCCCGATTATCTTCAAACTATCTATCATCTCGGACCTGTTTCTCTTCGCGCCATTGATTTAGGCATTGTGGTCACTGCCGTGGTTTTGATGATCTTTCTGGTTTTACTGGTTAGGTTCACACGATTGGGAATGGCCATGAGAGCCACGGCAGAAAACCTGAATGTGGCCCGCCTCATGGGCATCAACATCAACCACACCATCATGTTGGCTTTTGCCATTGGAAGCGGTCTTGCTGGTGTGGCCGGCATGATGTGGGGCGGCAAATATGGCCAGATCGATCCTTTACTGGGGTTTGTGCCGGGACTTAAGGCCTTTGTGGCCGCTGTCATTGGGGGGGTGGGATCTATACCAGGTGCCATGCTTGGAAGCTATCTCCTTGGGTTCGGTGAAGTCCTTTTCGTAGGTCTCTTGCCACCCATTTATTCGTCCTATAGGGATGCATTTGTGTTCACCACCCTGATCTTGATCCTTCTTGTATTACCTAACGGGCTTTTAGGCCGGAAGACTGAGTTGAAAGCATGATGGGATGGAATCGTCTGAGATGGTTTTTTCCGATGCTGGTTCTGGCTGGGGCGATCCTGGTTTTTGTTTTGCGCAGTACCATGAATGACTACATCCTCTCCATCGTATGCTTTGCGGG
This sequence comes from Desulfobacterales bacterium, assembly GCA_030625295.1. GTDB lineage: Bacteria > Desulfobacterota > Desulfobacteria > Desulfobacterales. The sequence continues at coordinate 2,847 of DAOURD010000014.1, forward strand.
AATTAATATAATCCTGGCGGTTAGCCTGAATCTGACAAATGGCTTTACTGGGCTCTTCTCCTTAGGCCACCCAGCATTTATGGCAGTGGGAGGATATGTGGCAGCCATCCTGACCTTTCCTGTGGCCCGAAAGGCAATGCTGTTACCAGCTCTTCCATCCTGGCTGGCTGCACAGCAATGGTCGCTTCTGCCCGCCATGATTTCGGGCGGGCTCAGCGCTACCCTTGCCGCCTTCCTCGTTGGATTTCCGGTCTTAAGACTCAAAGGGCATTACCTGGCAGTTGCCACTTTAGGCTTTCTCATTATCCTTCAGGTTCTCATAACAAACATGGAGAGTTATACGCGTGGTCCTTTAGGACTCAATGGCCTGCCCATGATGACCAATTTATGGTGGGTCTACCTGTGGGTGGTAATCACAGTCTATGTATGCTGGAAGGTCAAGCATTCTTCGCTGGGCCGTAGTATGCTGGCCATCAGGGAGAACGAAATGGCCGCTGAATGCCTGGGTGTTTCCCTGGCCGGAACACGTATAATGGCCTTTGCTTTGGGGGCTTTCTTCGCCGGGGTGGCAGGGGGATTATGGGCTCATCTTGTGACAGCCATAACTCCCACCTCTTTCTCTGTGATCATGGCCTTCAATCTTGTTGTCATGGTTGTGATAGGGGGTTCCGGGAGTATTACGGGTGCTACCTTTGCCGCTGTTATGTTGACCTTGGTCGCAGAGTTCTTAAGGCCGCTGGAGGAAACTATGGAAGCCTATGGAATCAGCGAGATCATAATAGCTATAGGGCTGTTGCTCATTTTAATCTTTCGCCCCCAGGGGATATTTGGCAGTCAGGAGCCAAGCTTTCTGGTAAAATCGGAACAGAGGGTCTTTGACGAGGAGAGAGATACTCTGTCACTTAAAAAAGTGAAAGGAGGTGAGGCATAAGTTTTAACTTTTGGCCCGTGGCCTATGCAGCGGTAAAAAGCCTGCCATTGTGGCAAGGTAGATGGTCTATGCGAAGCCGCTGAGTTAACATGAATAAAAACTAAAAAGGAGGAAGAACATGAAACGGACTATTTTTGGGATTTTTGCAGTGTTGGTTATGGTGGTGTGCTTTAGTGTAGCATCAATGGCAGCAGAGCCTATAAAGCTGGGTGCGCTTTACAATTTAACAGGGGGCATGTCTTCTATCGATGCCCCGGCCTTGAATGGTGCAAAGCTTCAGGCCAAACTTATCAACGAATCTGGCGGGCTGCTCGGAGGGCGGATGCTGGAGGTCATTGGGATCGACACCAAGACCGACCAGAAGGCCACTGCCACTGGTGCCAAGAAGGCCCTGTCCAAGGGTGTGGTGGCTGGCCTGGGTTACGGTGATACTACCTTTGTCATGGCATCAGCCCCTCTTTTCCAGGCAAAGGGTATACCCTTTGTTACCTCCGGCGCAACCCACCCTGAGCTTCCAAAGTGGGTGGGGGATTGTATGTTCATGACCCCGTTTGGTGATGATGACCAGTCCTTTGCCATTGCTGACTTTACTTACAACAAGCTAAAAGCCCGCAATGTGGTTGTCTGGACCGACAACTCAATGGACTTTACAAAAGCGCTGTCCAAGTTTTTCAAACAAAGATTTAAAGAGCTTGGTGGCAAGCTGGTTCTGGAGGATTTTTTCATGATGGGGGATAAGGACTTTTCCGCACAGATCGCCCGTCTAAAAGCGGCCTCCCCAAAACCGGATGCGGTATTTATCTCGGCCATCCCCAATGAGGCAGGTCTTACGGTAAAGCAGATTCGGGAAGCAGGGTTGTCCCTGGCTATAGTAAGTGGGGACGGATTTGACACAGAGTTGGTGACCACTGTACCAGGTCCCAAGCTGGCCAATGACGTCTATTTTTCTACACACACCTATCGCGAGGACACGCGGCCTGAAGTTGTGGCCTTTATAAAAGCCTACGAGAAAGAGTATGGCCGTCCACCGGAGAACGCCTTTGCACCCTTAGGATTTGATGCAGTTGGCCTGATCGCTAATGCTATAAAGAAAGCAGGGACTACTGAGAAAGTTGCCCTTCGAAAGGCCCTGGCTGCGACAATGGGCTATAAGGCTGTCACCGGCGAGATTTCATACACTCGACCCAGTGGTGTGCCAATGAAGGCAGTGGCCATAATTGGTGTAAAGAACGGTAAATATGATCTTTTAGAGACATGGGTTCCTAAGAAGTGAGAATTCATAAGAAGTAAACCAAGCAAGGGCAGCTTCCAAAGCTGAGATGGGGGCTGCCCTTTAGGATTTTAAATTTTGGATTTTTGATTGGCGATTATGTTCCTATACGGTTTTCCATCAATGGAGGATATCATGAAGAGTGTAAAACTTGAGGAATACAATGAAGCAACCTTTCAAAAAGCAGGATTCGATAAGGCGCTACTGGCCATCGGTTCCTGCGAGTGCCACGGAGGGCACCTCCCTTTTGGAACAGATACCTTTGTATCTTATGATATTGCCGCGGAAGTCGCTCAGAGACTGGAAAACACCGTTGTAGTGCCTCCCATGTGGTACGGTATGAGTATGCACTACCGTCACAAACCAATGTGCATTACTCTATCAAACGACACCCTTACTCGTGTCATCAAGGAGGTTATCCAATCTCTGGTGTATTGGGGGATACGGAAGGTACTGGTGATCAATGGCCATGACGGTAACATTCCATGTATCGAGGCAGCCACCCGGGATATGAAGCTGGAGTTCCCGGATATGGGGCTGGCTGTCCTGGATGCCTGGTGGATGACCGCGGGAAGCCTCCTGCCCGCAGATACATTTGAAGTATGGGAAGGCCTTGGTCATGGAGGAGAGGGAGAGACATCTATTGCACTGGCTATTATGCCTCATCTGGTGGACATGAGCCAGGCGAAAGGAATGATTCCGGATATGGACCCACACGTGAAGCTCATGTGGAACTTTCAGGAACTTACCGATTATGGAGCCAGCGGGGCTCCAGAAAAGGGAACAGAGGAGAAAGGCCAGAAGATGAAAAAGGCCCTGGTGGACTATCTCGTGGATTTTGTCCAGCGGATGGACCGGCAGGGTTGGAGGTATGAAAAACGCTAACTCTGGGACCGGATACGTGGTCTGAAGAGCTGAGCAGTGTGAGATGTGATAAGAAGTGGGTGAGGGAGGACATATGGATATTCTTGTAAGAGGTAAATACGTCATCATAGATGCAGGTGATGGAAAAGAGGGAATCCTTACTGACGGGGCGGCCCTGCTCTCCGGGGGCAAGGTCGTGGAGGTTGGTGAATATGAGTCGTTGAAGAAAAAATATCCACACGCGACCATAAAAGGAAACGGAGAGCAACTGCTCATGCCCGGGCTTATTGACGGGCACAGCCATGGTTGGGGTCTGACACTCACCCAAAGGGGAATATCCCTGGACTTCCTTGAGAACGGTCTTATTGACTGGGCCTTCATGCTTGGCCTTGATCCCGAGCTTGAATCCATGATGAGTGCGGTGCGGCATTTGCGCAACGGGTGCACTACCAGGCACCATAATAACTGGGGTGAAGAGCCTAATCTACTAATAAACGCTGAGAAAATAATAAAAGGCTCCCAGGAGGTGGGCATTCGCCTAGCTTACTCGCCCGGTGGACGCAACATAAACCGGTTGGCTCTGGATGATACCGAGTTCTTTGCAACATTACCATTGGACTTACAAGAAGTTGCCCGTCCAATGGTCTACTATGACAAAGAAACCTTTGTGGGCGCTTACTTTGACCTTTTCGAGCATCTCTACAGTCACTATAACAGCGACGACATGCGCATCATATTCGGCCCTAGCTGGGCCATGGGCTCTACAGATGAATTCCTACAGAGGATCAAGACACGTGCAGACGAACTGGGGAAGATACAGATCCATATGCACACGCTGCAGACCCCCATCCAAAAAGCCTTTGGCATTAAAAAGTACGGCAAGTCGCTGCTGGCCCATTTAGACGATATTGGGCTGATAGACGAGAACCTGACCTTGGGCCACGCAGTTTACATAACCGAATCAGATATCGAGCTTCTGGCTTCAAAGAGAGCATCCACTACACATCACCCAAGTTGCAACTTTGCGGTAAGAAATGGAATCTCACCGATTTACTACCTACATAAGGCCGGTGTGAACGTTGCTCTGGGAATTGATGACAAGGGCATTAACGACGATGAAGACGCCATCATGGAACTGAGAATGATTCACCGACTTCATCGCGTTTCAGGTTTTGGCCTCACCACTACGCCAGCACTGGATGCATTTGATGTATTGAAGATGGGCACCACCAACGCGGCCCGGGTCTGCGGGTTTGAAGGGGAATTAGGTGCACTCAAACCGGGGATGAAGGCCGACGCAATTCTGGTTGACCTTCAAGAGATCATGGAGGATCCCTGGATATCACCCGAGCTGAACATTGCTGAAATCTTTATCCACCGGGCTAAAGGAGTTCACGTCAATACTGCGATCGTGGGTGGAAAGGTGGTTATGGAAGATCGAAAGTTACTTACCGTGGACGTGGACCAGCTCTACAACGAAGTCCGAAAACAGGCAGCCAAAGGCATCAGCCCTGAACAGAGGCAATTTGCAGAAGCCCTCCAGAAGATCAAACCATATTACCATAAGTGGTATGAAGGCTGGGAAGAAATAGATTTTGAACCTTTTTATGTGATGAACAGTCGAAAGTGAGGATATAAAGGGATTATAAAAGACAAGACTATTATTGGATAAGCCTATTCTGTTTTCAATCTGCATTGAAACAAGGGAGAGCTAACTTAGAGAAATATGCTGATAAATATAACTTCAACTGAGCGAAAAAGCGTAATTGGAGTTAAATAACGGTTTTTGTATGCGCCACAAACTAAAGGAGGATTAAACACAATGCAAGACAAGAAGGCAGACCTGGCAGGGCCAGGCATTGGAGACTATGACGAGCTAGAGAAAATCCTACCACAGAACTACAGTTCTCTTTTAACCCCGAAGGAAACACAGAACGCTGTTACAGCAGTAAAGAACTATATTGAAGAGAATCTGTGTAAGGAGCTCAATCTGATTCGGGTTGAGGTTCCTCTGATTGTAGATGTTGAAAGCGGCGTGAATGACCTCCTGGATCGTGATGGCTCACGTACCCCGATCCAGTTCCACATTTCAAACGACTATGACAAGCACCCAATCGATGTCCAGGTAGTGCAGGCTGCAACCAAGTGGAAGCGTGTTGCACTAAAGCAGTTTGGTATGGAGGTTGGGGAGGGCCTGTACACTGATATGCGTGCTGTGCGCAAGGACTACTTCCTTGACCACGATCACAGCGCATATGTGGACCAATGGGACTGGGAGTTGGTGGTAACGGAAAAACAGCGCAACCTGAAGTACCTGACTGAAGTGATAGAGAAAATCTGGAAGGTTCTCAAGGATGCCGAGGACCATATCCAGAATCTTTTTCCCCAGCTGAAGACAGACAAGTATCCCAACCTACCCGAGAAGCTCAAATTCATACATGCCGAAGAAATACTTGACAAGTACCCCGACCTGCCGCGGAAGCAGCGCGAGACAGAAATTGTAAAGGAATATTCCGCAGTTTTCATCTATGGCATTGGCTGGACACTCAAGGACGGCTACCCTCACGAAATGAGAGCGGCAGACTACGATGATTGGATCACGGAGACAACGTCCATAGACGGCAAACCGATGCATGGCCTTAATGGTGATATTCTCGTCTGGAACCCGGTAACAGAGCGCCGTCACGAGCTGACATCCATGGGTATCCGCGTCAACGCTGATACGCTCAAGTCTCAACTGGAAATTACTGGCCAGCTTGATTTCCTCAAGATGCCATACCACCAGGCAATCATAAACAATGAGATCCCGCTCAGCATTGGTGGTGGCATTGGGCAGTCCCGCACCTACATGCTTCTGCTCAAGAAGGCGCACCTTGGAGAGGTAAGTGTTACTGTATGGCCAAAGGTACTAAAGGACATGTGCAAGAAGAAGAACATCCATGTGCTTGAGTGAACAGAGATGACGTCAGCAATACACTCATCTTTCAGGCTCTTCTCTCGCTAAGTGCTGGTAAAATAGTCTATTAGCTGAATAGTCAAATGGTGACTATTTATGGCTAAATGCTTGGAAGGAGAAGAATTGGCAATTTGCGGTCATACAAGCATGTTTGACTCAACTTACTAATAAATAACCAATTAATAACCAATTAACGATTTGACTAAATCTTAGAGTATTGGTAGGTATTTGTTAATCTCGTACTGGCTTACATGAATCCGGTACATATCCCATTCGATCCTTTTATTGGCTACAAATTTATTAAAGATGTGATCACCCAGGGTTTCCCTTACAAGCTCGCTCTTCTCTACCTCTTGAAGTGCTTCAAAAAGGTTTCCTGGCAAAGAGGTGATTCCAGCCCGTTCCCTCGCCTCCTCATCCATCTCGTAGATATCTTCCTCGATTGGCTCTGGGAGGGGATAGTTTTGCTCAATCCCCTTTAACCCAGCTGCCAGCATAACTGCGAATGCCAAATAGGGATTACAGGCCGGATCAGGGGATCTGAACTCAATCCTTGTGGCCTGCTCTTTGCCTGGTTTATACATGGGCACCCTAACCAT
>DAOURD010000028.1:0-8282 GCA_030625295.1 Desulfobacterales bacterium
AAACTGATGGTTTTTGCGATGCTCTCTATGGTAGGCTACCGACAACTCCAACTCACCTTTCAGATCAAAGGATTTTTTGACTTTCTCAATGGGAGTCAGACATGGGGAAAGTTTCAACATAAAAGACCCTAAGAGATCAGAGACTATAGATAAAAAGCTAAGGACTTTTTTAAGGAAAAAGATCGTATTCATTATTATGGCGACCGCATTGGCGGCTATCCCATTGGCAGCGGAGGAATTGAATCAGCAAACAAATTTATCTGCTATACCAGGTTGAAAAGAAGTGGGGCGTGGTGGCTGAAAATCAATGGCAATGGCATGCTTGGTCTTCGATGCTCAATTGTTAATGACACATTTGAAAATGCTTTTGAAAAATATGTTTCTCAAGACCAAGCAAAACGATTTTTACGGACAAATACGTAATGCTTCCTGAAGGAAACAGGGTTCTTCAATAAGCATAAGATGACAGGTTATGGTGAACCTGCTGGACCATTCACGGTGAGCCCTATCGCATCATTGTATGTAACTTCGTATATCTTGCTTCTCTGCTTCTTTGCCTCTGTTTCCCATGCCCAATCGTCACTTAGTGCCTTCCTCTCCCAAGAGATCTCTCTCAACGACTGGGGACTTACAGATCCCTCACAGATCGGGTATGTCTCGGTCGGTATCCTGCATAAAAAGGAGGGAAAGGAACTAATTATCTATGACATCCGTAGACAAAGGCCGGTTGTCAAGGAGCCGAAGGGACCGCGAGGGCAGGCCCCTTCCTTTAAAGAAGATCTTTTTCTGATAAGTCACTTTGATCAGGGGAATACCAATCGGCTGGGTGGCTATTTCAGCGGTTTTGCAAAATCCCCTTCGCAGGCGGCGGTGACAATTGGCAAGGCGCCCAATGGTACGCCAGCCCTGGTTTTTTCCTATAGACGTATCGCTCCTGGCTTTGCCGGTTTCTGGCTCCACCTCTTTGACTTTAAAGAACCTCCTGTCACGCGCATTTTTCTGGACACCACTCCCTTTACCTATTTGACTTTCTCCGTTCGTGGGGAAAGAGGGGGTGAGGAATTGCTGCTCCGGATAGCAGATAGGGTGTGGGAGAAGAAAGAAGCATCCCTTGTCGTCGGGGATATCGCCTCTTTTCTTCCCGCTGGCAGGATAGACAGCAAGTGGCAGCAGGCATGGATTCCGCTCACGAAATTACCGGCGGGCCTCGATCGGAAGGAACTGGCAAGCCTTGTCTTCATAGTAAAACAGAACGGTAGAGGACGGGTCTTTGTAAAAGACCTCGCCTTCACAAAGAAAAGGGGTGCACAGATGCCCAAGCCAAAAGAGGCGAAGCGTCTCGTTCGACCCCTAAAGAAAGCTATGTGGCTCTGGGAGACGGAAAAGGTTATAACCAATCCAGAAGAACAACAGAGGCTTATAACTTTCTGTAAGACAAGGGGTACCACGGATCTCTTTTTACAGATACCTTATGAGGCCAAAAAAAAGAAAGGAAAGTGGGAAATCCTCTGGGCCTCATCAAAGTTTCGCCCACTTATTGCAGGGTTACATCGCGCGGGCGTCAAGGTCCACGCCCTGGACGGCGACCCTCGATTTGCTCTCAAAAAATGGCATGGACGAGTAATCGCCACGATTCAAAGCATCATTCAATATAATCGAGAAGTAACTCCCCAGGAGCGCTTTGACGGGATTCGTTATGACAATGAGCCTTACCTCTTGCCCAATTTTGCCGGTGTCCAGAAAGAAGCTGTTTTGAAACAGTATCTCTCCTTACTGAAGGCATCACAGTCTCTGGCCAGGCAGGCTAATCTGACTTTTGGTGTCGATATTTCCTTTTGGTTTGATAGCCGGAATAAATTTTTTGAACCGACAGTAGAGGTGGAAGGCCGGCCCATGAGTGAATTGATTATTGATATCGTGGACAACATAGGAATCATGGACTACCGGACGCAGGCCTATGGTGCCGACGGGGTAATCGCCCATGCCCAGTCGGAGTTGCAATACGCAGCCAGGCAGGGGAAAAGGGTTTTTATTGGTCTGGAAACTGTCGAACTCCCGGACGAAACCATCCTGGAGTTTGGTTCGCGGGGGAGCGGTTCACAGATTTTGCTTAGGAGGTTGGATAGTAAAAGGGTCTGTCTTTATTGGATCCCGGACGGCAATTGGGACAGATCTAAAAGGGATCCTCAATTTTCTCAGGGTGTTGCGGTGTTAGGTCAAACCCGAGCGACTTTTGTGTCATCGACAAAGTTGACCTTCGCCAAGAAAGATTTGAAAGATCTGGAGACAGTAATACAACAGACGAAAACGGAGCTACAGAATTTTTCCAGCTTTTATGGTTTTGCCATTCATTCGTATGAAAGCTATCGACCTTGGTTAGAGCGACAAAATGTGAGAAGATGAAGGCAATTTCAAGAAAATCTTACCTCCTCATACCGGCCTTTACGGCCCTTCTGTCTTTTTTGATAATTGTCCTCCTCCATCTCTTGATAGATCCCTATCCCCTAATCACCAAACCACTCATGGCACAAGAGCGGCCCTTCAGAGTTCAAACACATATCCCTTTAGAGCAAAGGAACGCCTCTCCTTCACCTACCACCGAATTAGACCCTGCTAAAAATCCCAGAGGAACTACCTCCAAACCCCAAGCCAGGTTAGAAACCATCAGGGGCGGACGACACGAGAAATATTGTTCCATTGTTTTCCAGTTCTCGGACGAGGTCCGTTTTGGTGGGCCCAGGATCAGGGGAAATGAAATACTCCTGAAGTTGAGAGATGTCGCGACTGAACTGCGCCCATTTCGCAAGTACAAAACCTTTGATTCCTGGGTTGGACTGAAAAAAGCCGGACATGACCTTGATGTGCAGGTAGGGCTTCCCCGCAATTTCGCGAAACCGCATGTTTTTTTGATGGAGAATCCCCATCAATTAGTCATCAATCTCTATCCTAGAGAACATGGAGGCGTTCCCTCTGTTTTCGAATCCAAAATATTAGTCAGCCCTCTCGAGATTTCTCAATCACTTGGCTCATTACATTTACCTCCCCCTTCCAATTCTGTTTATGCCATCCCTGCAAGCCAGGTTGAATCGCCCCGAAGTCCCTCTAAAGCGACGGGCATCTCCAAACGTAAGGAGTTTTTTGGGGGAGGAAATAAGCAACCAGGCCCTGTTGACCTCAATAAGGCCCGGCAATTGAGCTGGGACGGAGATTATGAGGCTGCTAAAGCGATTTACAAACAGCTATTAAATAAAAATCCAAGAGACGTTGAGGCGGCCATTGGACTGGCAACGGTCACGGCCTGGAGTGGCGACCATGATAAGGCACGGCAACTCTATGAAGAGGTCTTGAAACAGCAACCAGCCAATAGAGATGCTTTGTTAGGATTGGGACGAGTACTTTTTTGGCAGCAGGAATACAAGCAGAGTTTGAAAATATTCGACCAACTTCTCGTAATATATCCCGGCGACCAGGAGGCCTTAGAGGTAAGGAACAACGTTCTTCGGGCCAAGGAGGCGAAAAAACAGTTCAAGATAAGGGTAGCCTATCAGTATCAGGATTTAAGCTTCACTTCCAACGCCTATGGGTCGAACTTCTTAATAAGCTTTGATGAGCCAAGGAAGTGGGGGGTCCGGGCGGGATTTGATTATGTCAACAAATTTGGAGACTCGGCCCCCGGATACAGGGTGGGCGGGAACTACTGGGTAACGGAGAACACGGCCCTCTCGCTTGATGTCGAATTGGCCCCGGGGCATGTTGTTGTGCCCCGTCAAGCATACACCCTTGAGGTTAGCCAGGTAATTTTCAAGACCTTTGTCCCTTCCTTAAGTTACCGCTTTGCCCATTATGCAACAGCGGATGCCCATATAGTGATGCCAGGATTCACCTGGTACTTTTATCCACGATTTGACTGGATGGTGCGGTATTTTTACAGTGTCAGCCAGTTTGGCGGGCAGAACCATGTAAATCATTCTGGGATGACACGACTCAATTGGAACGTATTCGATCCCATGACCCTTTTTTTGGGCTATGCCCGGGCCAACGAGAGTTTTGATTCCGGAAATCCGGTGGATCCCTACGGCGCTTTTTCCGCTGACCATGTGTTTGCCGGATTTAGCTGGGAGATCTACAAAGGAGTCGGATTTGACTTCACCTTTGACTATGAGAAGCGAAACAATGGATTTATACTTAAGACCTTTAATACAGCGATAATTTATCGTTGGTGAATATGGAAAGGGGTCATCTTGAATTGTTAGTTGACTTACCATGTCTTGGATTTTGATTTCTTTTAGGCCAGTGGGACATGCAGGGTCCCCTGGTTCCCTGGTATTAGTAAGACCACCCTGTCCCGTATCCGATTCAGGTGCGACTTTACGCCAGTGGTTGAATATCCCTAATAACGCAATCCATATAAAAACAACATGATGAGGCTAATTCATTATTGACACACAATGTCAAATCCCCGATACTTCGCGCCCCAAAAAGGGACTTCTTATCACTGATGATACTTAAAATAGTGAAGAAGATCCTTCTTTTCACCTCTATATTCCTCCTCCTTTTTCCGTTGGGATGTGGAAAAGTGGACAAAGGACTAAAAGATAAAGCGCTCGGATGGATTCAATCTCAGATCGTGCCTAATACAATTGTCCAAAGCCCTTCCCCTGATCGCAGGAACCTCATCATTAGTTACGAATTACCTAAGAGTGACGAGGCTTACCGTTACATCTATTCCCGCTCCTCCATCTACGATGGTGCAGTGGCAGCCATTGCTCTATCAATGTATGGTCAGCAGAGTAAGGCCGGAGATATTCTTGAGGCTTTTGCCCGACTGGTCAATGATGACGGTGGCCTCTTCTTCTCTTATAATACCCATAATTCGTGGCCCAATCAGGGCGACCGCAAGGGGGCGATCATACGAATCGGGGCACTGGCCTGGGTGGGATATGCCACCACCTACTATCTCACCGAGCGCAAGATTAAAGATCCAGATGCTTTTAAGCGTTCTCCTCGCGTCAGGCTACTTACTGAAAAATCCATGGCTATGGCCAGCTACATTTTGTCTGGAATGGTTAACGACAGGGAAGATAAACGATATGGTTTAGTCAGGGGCGGATATGGTGAATACCAGTTGAAGTACGACGCCGTCCGAGGGAAGGTGGTCGAACACTTCATCGACCAGACAGTAGGCTGGTGCAGTACAGAACACAATATTGATTCCTATTTCTTTCTGCGGGATTTTGGCCGTCTGACCGGGGATGAGAAACTTCTTGAGGCTTCCGATCTCATTAAAAGATCCATAATCTTAAAACTATGGGATGATGATCTTGGGCAATTCATCCAAGGGATAAAGGCCGATGGTAGGTTGGATAATAAGTTAGCCCTTGACTGCGCCTCCTGGGGAAGTATTTTCTTATGGGCCATTGGAGAGGATGGAAAGGCTAAGAGAAGTCTTGAAGCCTGTGCGAGATACAGAAATATCTCGGGTATCGGTTACCGACCATATAGGGGGACGAAGGTCTACGAAGATCTTGGTGTTAACGCCTTCTTCTTTCCCTCTGAGCCAGAAAAACAATGGGATTCAATTAACATCGATTGGTTCGAGGGGACACTGGGTGTGATCACGGGATATGTCAAATGTGGCCGATTCAAAGAGGCCGCCGGCATCCTTGAGCATATCAATAAGTTCTACCGGAAGCAGAAGAAAGACGGCCTTCCATACTCCACATGCTTACTACCCTATCAGTTCAATACTTACCCAAGTGTGGCAAGTACTTCCTGGTACTTGATTGCTAACAGGATACTCAAAGACGAAGCCATTCGAATGAGGTTTTGTAGCAAATGAAAAGAATTATCAATATTATCCTCATTATCCTCATCGGCATGACGTTCATAAGCATCTTCTGGGGCAAAAAGAAAGAAATCAGTTTCTCCCCTTACAAGGTCGTGGTTCTCGATTTAACCACGAAAGACGACCAGACCGAACGGGTTGGTCTCGAAAAGGCTCTACGCATAATGGGCATGCCATACGATGTAACCAAAAAGGTTGATGAGGCCTGTAGGTATAAAATCGTCTATATGGTGGGCCAGATTACTAACAATCGACTGAAGGCCAGCGAACGGGAGGCCCTTTATCGAGCCGTCGAGGCTGGAGGTGCACTGGTGGCCAACACAGTCAAGGGAAATACCCTCTTTTCCCTATTTGGCGTAAGCGGTTTTAAGGAGAGCCGACAACGATTCAAAGCCACAATCGATCCTTCAGGTGGGGAGAGTTTTCTCAAGTACCTGAACCGACAGAAAGAGATGGTTATACCTTTAGGGAATAGGAACTTATATGATACTGTCATCTGGACCACCGGATATACAGTCTCAACGGCAAAGCCGGTTGCTGGGTTTGACGATGGCTCAACGGCTCTATGTTACAACTACTACGGCGAGGGCATTACCTATCTCTGGGGCATTGGTTACACCCAAAGCATCCTTATTCCCCTCATAGGTCAGGACTACGAGGCGCAACGTAAATGGATCAACTCCTTTGAGCCAGGCACTGATATAATCCTGCTCACTACGCGGGCCATCTACGAAGAGATCATTGATCCAGCCGTATATCTCTACACAATCCCCTTCGGTCAGGAATCGGCTTTTATCATTACCCACGACAACGACGCACAGTCATCTTTCAAAAACTCCCTGGAATTCGCGGAGTTGGAGAAGCGTTTTGGGGTGAGGGCAACTTACTTCAATACCACCAAGTATATTCCTGACGAGATGGACATCGCTTACTATGCCCCTGACAATATCGCCTACCTAAATCAAGTTAAGGAATTGGGCGGAGAGATTGGCTCCCACACTGTCATACACTCTCAGAACATCGCTTCCTTCCCCCTGGGCAACCCAGGGGTTACCATGGGATCGTACGAACCGTTGAAGAATCCGACTATTTTCGGAGAGGTAAAGGTGAGCAAAGAACTCCTGGATAAGGACATACGAGGACAGAATACAGTCTCTTTTCGCTCGGGGCACTTAGGCTTTCCAAGGGAATTGATCTATGCGCTCCAGAAAAGTGGTTACCATTACGACTCGGACTTTTCGGGCAACGACATCATGTGCAACTTCCCCTTTATGGCCTTCAGCGAGAGAAACCTCGGGTCAAAAGAGTCTAAGATCGTGGAAATACCAGTCATCTTCGACGGATCGATGGATCAACTGCGACAGGATAATCTTCATCAGATGGTTGCCGAATGGCTCAGGATCATCGAATTCAATGCTGAGAATGAAGCCATTTCCTGTATTCTGCTGCATCCAAACGTCGCCTCGTTCAAGTTGAAGGCCGAGGAGATGTTGCTTGAGGAACTGAGCAAACGAGACATCTGGATCGGATGTATCTCTGATTTCGGAGAATTCTGGGCTAACCGTCAACTGATCCAATTTGAGTTAGAAATTTTTGGCGATGGGTTAAGGATCACTCTCAACCTCCACGAAAAAGATGTCCTTCCCGGAATCGGGTTTGCTATTAATTCAAGCAACAGGATATCAAGGGTTACCATCCTCGATTCAGAAGGATCTATGATCCCGACATCAACTAAGAGGCGGAAAGATAAGATCTATGTATATAAGAAGTGAGGCTAAAAGTTAAGAAAAAAAGCCGTATTCCTTATTTTGTTTGGCTATCCCCAAAAGGCATGCATATTGCCCGGGGCACTCTTATAGTTACTGCCCAGGCTGAGCTCACCGATGATTCGGCGCTCAAGCTCCAGGAGGAGGCGCATGGCCCAGGAGCTAAACTCCTGAATGTCCTTGCGCTGTTCTGTGGCAAATCCGCGCAGAAAGTGCTTGGCAAGCAAGGTGATATCGTTCCGTCGGTTTCTAGGAAGAGGAAGATTGATAGGGATCACGTTGAGACGGTAAAAAAGGTCTTCACGGAAGTTGCCGTTTTTCACCTCGTGGAGGAGTTTCTTATTGGTTGCCGCGATGATCTGCACATCTACCGAAAGGGTCTTTTCCCCTCCTAGGCGCTCAAATTTTCACGGTAAATTCTGCCTGTTGTATCCTCTTCCAGATCTCCTGCTTGGCCTTCGGAAATGGCTTCTCTGGCCAGTTGATCAGCCAGTTCGTTTTCCTGGTGTCCGGAATGGCCCTTGATCCACTCCCAATGAACCTTGTGAAACTGACACAAAGAGTCAAGCGCCTGCCATAGATCCTTGTTTTTGACAGGCCTCTTTTCAATAGTCTGCCACCCTCTTTGCTTCCACATGCCTATCCACTCGGTTATACCTTGTTTCACGTAT
>DAOURD010000303.1:0-3347 GCA_030625295.1 Desulfobacterales bacterium
CATATTAGCAAGCTCAGGCGAGAGCTTTACAAAAGAAGGTTGAAAAAAAAGTTGTTAAAGGAGAGGGACTCCTCGTCACAGAGACTGTAAGGGCTATCACGAAAACACGATTCGTGATTAATTCTCTTCCTGTTCAATTCCGGTTTGTTCCGCTCAAGATGTATGAGATTCCACCGGCACCAGAAGGAAGGTATCGCCTTCTTGCTTGACGCAAAGCCCAAACATGCGAATCGTGGTGGTAAGAGGTCTGCCGAAGAAGAAATCCATCGCATTCGGGTCCACCTTGAGCTTTTCTGTTAAAAGGGGCCTCATGTAGTGGTCGTACTGTAAAAGGGCAAGAATATTTTCCACTGCCTTGTCGGAATCCGGTCCCCGCAGCCCACTTACGGCTGACTCTAAGGTCTCATAAGCGCACCTTTGTTCATGGGCGCTTATGATCTCAAGAATGCCATCATCTTGCTTGATAAGATCCCTTCGTTGAAGACACGGTCTTTCCATGACTTCCTTAAATCCTCGCAGGTCCCAACATTTCAATGCCCGGCACTCAAGTGGTCTGTGGTCATAAATCCTGCACGCGCCCTGATCATCATCGTAGAACATGCATGACCAGGCTTCACCCTGCCCTTTGATCTTGATAACTTCCTGTTCCAGCACCAACAGAGTGTCATCAATATTGCGGACGACTTCACCCTTTCTCAAGGTATAAACATCGGACCTTTTCAGAATTCCCTTCGTAAACAGGATAGCGTCCTCCTCATGTAAGGTGGGGCCCCCTTTCATACAACAGGTTCCACAGCGAATACAGTGGGTGCGAGGGGCCTCTTCCCTCTCAGGTATGATATGATTGGCCTGGACCATGCTATATGATTTTGGAATGCGGATTTTGGAATCAAGAAACCCCGTCATCAAGGAGACGGGGTTCTTGACTGGGGTTTCAGCTAACCTGCCACGTCATGCAGCTTCAACGTTTACCGCCTGCGGGCCCTTTTGTCCCTGCTCGACTTCAAAGCGAACTCGCTGGCCTTCGTATAAAGTCTTGAAGCCACTGCCGGTAATTGAGCTATAGTGGACAAAGACGTCCTGACCTTCGTCGGTGCTGATGAAACCATAGCCCTTTTTCTCGTTAAACCACTTTACAACGCCTTCTGCCATGACCATATCCCCCCTTTCAAAATGTGATTTAGCTGGGATATGGGTCTGACAGAAAAAAAAAGCCAACAAGCCCTGCGGGCCCTGCTGGCATCTTCCTTTACTTCGCAAAACTCAAATCCCAAACCAATACTTAGCCTCACCCGAAGGTGTTGGGCTCAAAAAACGTAACTTCTCAATAACCTGGGACTTTCCCCCTCACCCTGCCCTCTCCCCCACGGGGGAGAGGGTTTGGGTGAGAGGGAATCAACAAATACCCCGACTCTTTGAGAAGTTACCAAAAAACACTGAAACTGCTGCATATTACAACTTTCTTTTTCCTATCACCTTATGGGTTCTCATGTCAAGCAAATCTATCACTTTTTTACCATAACGTCAAAGCCACGCTTAACATAGTGTACGGAGTGCCACCACCCTTTCGACTTTTCATAGCAACCGAATGTGAACCTTTCTACTACGAGGGCCATCAAACTCACAGAAAAACACCCCCTGCCACGTCCCTAACTTCAAGCGGCCGCCCTCCACCGCAATGATCTCTGAGATCCCGATAATGCTCGACTTGATGTGGGCTGGCGAATTCCCTTCCAGGTGGCCATATGCTTCCTTCCAGGGAATGATCTTGTTCAAAACCATCAAGATGTCCGATTTGACGCTAGGATCAGCACTCTCATTGATAGTAATAGCCGCCGTGGTATGCGGAACAAAGAGCATGCAAACCCCATCATCGACCCCTTCTGATCGGATTGCTTCTTCGATATCCCTGGTAATGTCTATGAATTCGGTCTTAGAGCCGGTCTTAACCGTAAGGGTCCTCTTCACGGTCTCTCCAATGCAAAAAAAAGAGGCTTCACACCATAGTAAAGCCTCTTTTTCGGACGTCCGAACTGTCTCACAAAATCAAACTTGGTGCCTTAGACGCATCCGGTCGGTTTAGGCAGACCGGCCATCTTGCACGCGCCCTTACCTGGGCCAGACGGGAATAGCTCATAGATGTGCTTCAACTTGTAACCGGTAACCTTGGAAAAGATTCGAACCATCGGTGCGATCCCGTTCTTCTCGTAATAATCCCGCAAGAAATCCACGCACTTCCTATGCTCATCGTTTAGTTCTTCAATTCCTTCAGTCGACTTCACATATCCGACCCACTCCTCACACCAGTTCCCATAGTCATCAATGAAACCGTCCTCATCCACAGTAAATGTTTTCCCTCCATACTCAACAGTTGGCATGCCACCACCCTCCTTTCTCTCTTAATGTTAATTATATTATCTGGTTATGCCTGATCCTATTAGCAACCCGTAATATAAGGTGCTCATATATGAAAAAACGCCATTTGTCAATACGAAAAAGCATAAATTCGTATCCGACCCAGCTTCAGCGCAGCTTCTATGAGGTAGCGGGTTGTCAAAGATCGTAAAGGGTCTCATCACGGTGTGGTGCAGCCCGTTTGACCCTCTGTCCCTTTTTCTCCCCGATTACGAAAGGTTCCTCCTGTTCAAGCAGGTCCCCCATCTCAGCCTCAACCTGTTCCGGGTCCTCGCCTGCCTCCATGCGTTTGAGGGCTTCTTCCATGCCCGGCCCAAGACCAATACCTGCTACATCTGAGAGCTTGCGCATCAAACTGACAGCCTGACGCGGATCATCCTCGTTGATTATGTCGGCCTCGCGGGCCATCAAATTCATGGCTTTTTCCATCTTGGCCTCATCTATGGGCAAATCATCCGGATTGCCCTCCTCCTTTGCCCCCGTGAGTCTGGCAAAAGTGGACATCTGCCTTTTCAGCTTTTCTTCTTTGCACCTGGGGCAGAGAGGCCGTTTGGTGGTGTTCACGGAGCGCGAGAAGAAGTTGAATATAGTATTACACTCCTCGCAATAAAACTCATAAATAGGCATGGTCTGCTCTCCAATCCCTAAATTCAGGAAACCACCCACAGGGCCCGGCCAGAGATTTTGTTGAACACATATCTCGAGACGCTTCCCATAAAGAAGGCCTTGCCGGCGCCACGCCTGCCAATGACTACTGTACCGTAGTTTCCCTTCCTGGCCTGATCCAGAATCGCTTTGCCGACGTCCATGGCCCGCTTGATCACCTTGAGTTCTATTTGATTGTCTTGGAGGCCTGCTTCCTCAAATCTGTGCTGGGCGTGGGCATAAAAATGGTCAATGCATCGCTTGGCACCTTGAGCAATTACTTGCCT
>DAOURD010000283.1:0-3538 GCA_030625295.1 Desulfobacterales bacterium
CATCGCTTTAATTCCCGAATCCTTTAAAATAATAGGCAGTTCAAGCAGGAGGTCATTGTGAATCTCTGATACAATCGCTATGTCCGCATCTGCCACCTTGATCGCCTCTTTCATGCGCGAACTCAAATTTCCAAGAGGGATAATACGACCTGACCCTTTGTTTGCCTGCGTCTGTATAAGAAAAAGGGCAATCTTTTTATCCTCAGCATCGAGCCCAATGCTATAAACGGTTCCAGGTGACATGATTTCTTTGGGGATAATTTGCCCACCGCCAGTTTCAGGTAGCTGAACAAATATTTCCTGAAGTGTTTCTTTGTCTATGTATGAAAAATTCACATCCCAGTATTCCATACCACCCATTTTCTTGAGCTGTTCTTTCACCCTTCTTCTCATCTCCATGGCAAATTCAATATATTTTGAAAGTTCTTCTTTGGATACTTTGCCGTGAGGGTGCAGTAATTTGATCAGGCCTGAAACGGTCTTTCGAACCGCCTTTTGGTCCCTTCCAGATAGGTGGCTCCCAAAACGGAACAATTCTTCAGGCCGATGTGTATAGCTATCTTTGCGTAATTTAGTTAATACCTCTGCAAGGAAATCCGATACCAATCCTAAGTGAGACGTGTAGTATTCATCCCCAGTCTTATCAAACTCCCATCCTGGAAGGTAAGAATGGATGCGATCAAAGAAAGCAAGGTCCATCTGCTTTGGCATGGGATAAAAAAGATGACTGGTACGAAGTATGGTCTCGATATCTCCATCTAAATTCCCCACAAATACTACCGACCCTTCCGCTGCTATGATTTCTCTTCCACGGCTAAACTGCCCGTCCTCCATATAGTTTTTGCAGATATCTATGACCTTTTTGTCTTCAAATCCTCCTCTTGGCATCTCATCAAAAGCCACGACATCCCAGAGGGCAACCAGCCCTTTTTGCCCGGTACTCAGATTAACAAACATCTGGGCTGCTGTGGTCTGCCCCCCTGAAATAAGGTGAGAATAGGGGCTAACCTGTTGGTAAACAAAACTCTTGCCGGTAGCCCTTGGCCCCAATTCAACCAAATTGTAGTTCTTTTCTACTAAAGGTATCAGTCGGGCCACATAAAGCATTTTTTGTCTTTGTGTGAAATATGGATGCTCTTCTCTAAACCCGAGGCTTCGGATGAGAAAGTTGAGCCATTCCTCCGTTGTAAACTGTGTGCGATTGTGCCGGAAATTATCCAATTCAAGGCTCGAGACCTGTATGGGGCGCAGCTCTCGGATGATAAAAGGGCGGGTTTTGCCTTTGAACTGAAAGCTGTCATCGTACTCAATCTCAACCTCGGCCCAAAGACCTCCGGTCAACAGTCTCTCATGCTTTCTGATCTCGGCTGAATCAATTCGTACGTATTTTATGTCAATATTTTTCAGCTCTGCCCAATACTGATTATCCTCTTCTACGAGGCGAACCGCAACCTTTTCAATTAGTTCATAGCGACGTTGCTGCTCGATCCGCGCCTTGATCAATTCTCTCTCATCAGGCTTGGCATACTTATGAGAAAGCGTTTGCCTCACATATTCCATTCCCTCCCGCACGACCTCATCATCGGGATCTGAACAGTATCTTCCAAGCAAAAACTCAATCACAAAAGTCGGCACGCTGTAAGCGCTACGCATCCTGCGAACTAGATCCTTGCGAACCGTCACGCCAGGGAAGAGTGAACGGACCTTTTGGTCCAATTCATCCGGCTGTGAATCAGGAATAGTAAATAAAGACGTGCTTTCTCTTTCCACGTTAGACATCTCGAATCACCTTCAATGTTTTGGTTGCCAGCACTTCCTTGTCGTCTCTGGCTATTATGTTAACTTCTTCACCTTGTTTGAGCCCCCGATCAAGAAAGAGGGTTAGCTTCAACTGATCTCCCATTCCCAACTCAAAATTCTTGGATTCGGATACAGCCTTGCCTTTTCTCTCGGCTAACAAATTACCTGATCTGGGGATCACTACCGTGGGCATGAAGGAAAGAGGTAACTGATCGACCGGGCTTTGGCCCTTCAAAACAACCTTCACTATGCCGGAATCAACAACCTCTTTATCCACCAGCATAGTTAAGATAACACGAAGAGGCTGTTCCTGCACCTCAGCGCGAATATGAGGGATAACGATCTCCTGCAATGATGCCCCGCCATGCAGGTATTCAGTCTGCCCGCCAGCTTTGAATACAGTACGGGCAGGAGGTAATGCCAGCCAATGATTATCGCCCCATGGGGACGGGATTGCTGGTAGGTCAGTACCAATATTCTTGGGAATAATGGCAAAGCGACGCTCGCACACATCTGCCCCTTGAGGGGCCTCCCATTTGACCAATCCCTCTGATGAGCCGAGCAGAAAGCCATGGTCTGTTACTAAATGCACCTCATGATATCCGCATTTGGCAAGTACTTG
Organism: Desulfobacterales bacterium; assembly: GCA_030625295.1. Lineage (GTDB taxonomy): Bacteria > Desulfobacterota > Desulfobacteria > Desulfobacterales. The sequence continues at coordinate 2,423 of DAOURD010000283.1, forward strand.
CACCTTTTGGGCTATTTCAGCTATTTCCTTCTCAATGTCTTTTGCAAGCCCAAGGCCTTTGGCCTCGCCCTCAGCATCAATATCCCTGCTAAACACCGCCAGGACTTTTGCCTTCAAGGCCTTAAGCTTGCCCTTATTTAACTCTTTCATCTCGATTGTGGCCAGCTCATCCCCAAATCTGTCTTTTAAGAACTCAATCCGATTGCTCTTTACTCCGAAGTTTTTCTCATTATGGATAACCACAATTTTTTTGTTCTTGAATTCCATGTTGAGATCACAACCAGAGAGCAGTCGGCTCATTCCCACCTCGGTCTTAGAGGGAAGATCAGCAAGCCATGGTTTCACACGAACCTTAAGTCCTGCCTTCTGCAAATAACGGCTCACCTCCATGGCAAGATCGTATCGTAGCGCATCCACAAATATCACGGCCTTCTGCTTCTTACCATCCGGCAAAGACCAGAGGACTTCAGTTGCTTTTGTAACGTGGGGAATTTTCTCAAGTGATTGCACGTCAGGAGTTTTTATGAATGCTTTTGTAAAACCTTTACCGGAAGCCTTAACCCAAGAATTGTATAACGGTAAAGCCAAAGCTTTTATCAAGTCGCCATGCGGATCATCCACCGCTAGTACTAGGAGCCGCCTGAAAATGTCGTCAATCTTCCACCAGCCGATCTCTCGATCCGAAAACCGGATAAGGCACGCCTCAAGGTCATACACATCAAACCCTATCAGCCAGGATTCTCCGTCAGTAATCCGTTGTTCCATTTCTTTCAACAGAGCCAGCCAGTCCCAGCCTAGCTCTCCTGGCATGAGCTGATCCCAAACCTTGTTATAGTCTTCTACTTGAATATTTTTCAGGACAGAGCGAGTATTTTTCAGTGACGTGTCAGCAGCGTTCTCAAGTTTTTTCCTGAGCTCATGCCAATTTTGCAATATTAGATGGGGAAAAACGTGGCCACGCTTTCTAATATCCACACTTGTGATGAGATTGAGACCTTCTTTTTCCAAGCTTCGACACTTGTCAATATAGGCCAAGCCAACTTCCGGTATTTTCAGCCAGTCAAAAATAGTTTCCTGGCAATGCTCAATTTTATATTGGGAAGGTAACTCCTGAAT
>DAOURD010000043.1:0-7058 GCA_030625295.1 Desulfobacterales bacterium
GGTTTAATGGTTATGTCAGCCGCGAGCATCGAGAAAAACTCCAGTCCCTCTTTCACGATGGACAGTTTTTGGAGATCTATGTTGACTGCCCGCCAGAGACCTGTTCCAAACGCGATCAGAAAGGCCTTTACGCCAAAGCCAAGGCCGGAGTCATCAAGGAATTTACTGGGGTTTCGGCACCATACGAACCACCCGAAAACCCCAGTTTGACAATACTCTCTCATAAGCAAGACCCAAAGGAAGCCGCAACACGCGTCCTCCATTTGATGGAGCAGCGTAACATCATTTTAATCAAGCGGAGCAACATCATTAAGGGTGCCCGTGGCGGATAATTCAGTGGCACTGTATCTTAGGAGACCTTTGCAAAGATCTCAGAATATGGGAAGATATAGATATGTTCCCAAATAATTTTTGGAATCGTTTCAATCCGTTCACCCTCTTTCAGCATAAACGGACTCCGGACGGCATTTATTCTGTGGAGGAATTTCGCGAGATTCTGCAGCGCGAACGCGCCCGTACCGATCGCACCGGTCGGGAATTCAGCCTGGTGGGTTTCGACATAGAATGCTCTTTCAACCCTAACGATGTTGATGCTATGGCTCAGTCTCTTGTGCGCCTTCTTAAACCTAGGGTGCGTACCACCGATGAAGTCGGGTGGTTCGATAAACACCGCATCGGTGTTGTCCTTCCCGACACGCCTACACAGGGTGCCTGGAAGCTTGCCAAAGGTGTCTGCCAGGCGATCTCTGCCAATGCAAAGCCTCCTTTCTGCACGGTATATACGTACCCCTCTCTATGGATGATCGGGAGCGATGATGATGCACCGCAGGGCCCTGTCGTCAATCCTCGCACGCCGTCGGACCCCAATGCGTCAGAAATCGCTTCAAAAGTGGAGCGTTCCCCAGCCTCAGGACCAGCCTTGCCTACTATAGGGCCAAAGGCATCCCGGGCGCAGACCAATGTGACGTCCATTGGCAGTTTTGAGCCGTTCTTTGCTCACTCCAACCCTTTCTGGAAAACACTTATGGACATCGGTGGTTCTCTCCTTGGGCTCCTTATCTTGTTTCCACTTTTTTTGCTTATCGCCATTATGATTAAAATCATGTCCCCGGGGCCGGTCTTTTTCAGGCAACAGCGAGTAGGATACATGGGGAAGCTATTCACCTGCTGGAAGTTTCGTACCATGAAGCTCAATACGGACACCTCCATGCATCAACAGTACCTAAAAAAGTTGGTCAGTACTGAAAAGTCAATGACAAAGTTGGATTTGGGCAATGATCCCCGAATAATCACCCTGGGCAAGCTTCTCCGCCAATTGGGGCTGGATGAATTGCCCCAATTGATCAACGTGATCCGTGGTGAAATGAGCTTGATTGGGCCCAGGCCGTGCATCCCCTATGAGGCCCGGGAGTATTCGCTCTGGCAAAGAAAGAGGTTTGATACCATGCCAGGCCTTACCGGTCTTTGGCAGGTGAGTGGCAAGAATCGGACTACTTTCAAAAAAATGATGCAATTAGATATCACTTACGTGGAGCAAAGATCATTTTGGTTAGATCTCAAGATATTATTTAAAACCGTGCCAGCCATCATTATGCAAGCTGTCGATGGTTTCTCCACAGAAAAGGACAAAGCACATGCAGAAAATACTTAACATTGGGGTTGCAGGCTGTGGCTACTGGGGACCGAACCTTATCAGAAACTTCAGATCCCTTCCTGAATGTAATGTAAAGCTGGTATGTGATGTTAGTCAGGAGAGACTGGCGCATATGAAGCAACTTTATCCAGAGATCGAGACCACCACTGATTTTGAACATCTTGTTGATGATCCGGAAATTGATGCAGTTGCCATAGCCACGCCAGTGCATTTGCATTTTGAACAAGCTAAAAAAAGTTTGCAGGCTGGAAAACATACATTTATTGAAAAGCCCATGGCCGCTTCTGCAGATCACTGCCGTCAACTGATTGAACTGGCAAAACGATACAAGTTAACCCTCATGGTCGGACATACTTTTGTCTACTCAACTCCGGTTAGAAGAATCAAAGAGATCGTGGAGTCACGTGATATTGGGGAAATTTTGTATATCAGTTCACGGCGATTGAACCTGGGTCTATACCAGAAAGATATAAACGTAGCCTGGGACCTTGCGCCACACGATATCTCTATCATCCTTTACCTCATGGGTCAAACGCCGATATCCGTCAATTGCCAGGGGAAAGCCCATATATCACCTGGTATTGAAGATGTGACCAACATGTCGCTAAATTTTGGCAACGGTGGTTTTGCTACGATCCACAGTAGCTGGATAGATCCCAACAAGGTCAGAGAGATAAAGATCCTTGGAAGCAAAAGAATGATCGTGTACGACGATACACAGTCATTAGAAAAGATCAAGATATACGACAAGAGAGTAGAGACCCCTCCCCGATACGATACATTTGCTGAGTTTCATTGCTCCTATCATTATGGGGATATGTACGTTCCCTACCTCAAGCAGATTGAACCCCTTAAAGTGGAATGTCAGCACTTTCTGGATTGTATCAGGACAGGGACAAAGCCTGAAACGTCCGGTTTAGAAGGTTTACGGGTAGTTCAGATTCTTGAAGCCGCCTCTGAGTCCCTGAAGAAAGGTGGCGCCAAAGTTGAGATCGATGGTTTAGTTACGGGGTAAAGTTGAGACCTTTGTGGACAAGGTTTCTCGAGTATTTGCGTAGAACATTATTTTTGCTGATTTCAATAAAAAGAAAGAATCTTGAGAGTGAAAGAAGAAGTCTTAGCAATACGTAAGATCGCCCCTGATGTGAAGCTGGGTGAGGGAGTGAAAATTTCTGACTTTGTAAACCTATATGGCTGCGAAATAGACGACAATACAAAAATCGGGACCTTTGTCGAAATCCAGAAGAACGCCAGAATAGGGAAAAACTGCAAAATTCAAAGCCATACGTTCATTTGCGAGGGTGTGACCATTGAAGACAACGTTTTTGTGGGGCACGGCGTGACTTTCGTCAACGACAAATACCCAAGGGCAACGAATGAAAAAGGGGAGTTGCAGACTGAAGACGACTGGAAAGCGGAGCCCACACTAATCAAAAAAAAGGCATCCATCGGTTCGGGCTCCACGATCCTATCATGCGTTACCATTGGAGAGCAATCTATCGTCGGTGCAGGAAGTGTAGTAACAAAGGACGTCCCGCCAAACACAATCGTTGCCGGAAATCCGGCAAAAGTATTGAGAAAAATTGAGGGCAAAAAACATGAAGGTTCCATTTCTCGATCTGAAGGCGCAGCACGAATCAATCAGAAATGAAATTGCGGTTGCTATGCAGCAAGTGCTGGATACTACCGCCTTTGCCGGCGGTCCGTTTGTGGCCCAGTTTGAAAAGGAATTTGCCTCATCCTGCCAGTGTAAATATGCCATTGGTGTAGGCAGCGGGACCGAAGCCCTCTGGCTGGCTCTCCTGGCACTCGGAATCGGCCCAAGCGATGAAGTCATTACCGTACCCAATACCTTTTTTGCAACCGCGGAAGCCATTAGCTTCTGTGGCGCCAAGCCTGTCTTTGTAGACATAGACGAACGAACCTATACCATGGACCCCCAGAAGCTACATGATTACCTCAAAATCAGAAATCAGAAATCAGAAATCAGAAATCAGAAAAATCCAAAATCCAAAATCCGCAATCGCTTAAAGGCGGTAATCCCCGTTCACCTCTTCGGTCAAATGGCGGACATGGATCCTATCATGGAAATTGCCAAAGAGCACGGGTTGTTCGTTATCGAAGATGCCTGCCAGGCACACGAGGCGGAATATAAGGAAAAACCGGCAGGATCGATAGGCCATGCGGGGTGTTTCAGCTTTTATCCTGGAAAGAATATGGGTGCCTATGGAGAAGCCGGGGCTGTGGTCACAAATGAGATCAAGTTAGCTGACACAATTCAACAATTGCGCGATCACGGTCAATCAAAGAAATATTATCACACAATGATCGGCTGGAATGCGCGCATGGACGGATTACAGGGTGCAATTCTGAGTGTGAAATTAAAATACCTTCCGGGTTGGAACGAAGCACGCCGGAAAAATGCGCAATTGTACGATGAACTGCTGGCAGATGCGGACGGTATACTCCCACCGGTACCAGCCGATTATGCAAAACACGTCTATCACATTTACGCCATTCGAGTAAAAAATAGCGAGGCCCTGCTCAAGTCCCTGGCAGAAAAGGACATCCACTGTGGGATTCACTATCCGTTACCTGTACACCTGCAGGAGGCTTATCGTTTTTTGGGTCTTGGCCAAGGGAGTTTCCCGGTAGCTGAAAAGTGCGCTTCCGAACTTGTTTCTCTACCCATGTATGCAGAATTGAGCAAAGAACAAATAGACTACGTTGTGACCGAAATTAAGGATTTTTTGCGCAATCAGTAACGCATTCTGTTGAGGCAAGCTCAAGAAACTTTTGGATATGTCTTCCTTATATAGTCTCCCGCCTTCGGACTTGGAGTTGACGACTGACGAAATCCATGTTTGGTGTGCTTCCCTAGATCACCCGGTATCTCGATGTCAGAGGCTAACACAGCTACTTTCCAGGGACGAAAGAATGAGGGTTGAACGGTTTCATTTTGAAAAAGACAGGAAGCGTTTCATTGTCTGCCGCGGGATACTAAGAACGATCTTGGGTTGTTATTTAAGTGTTCAGCCGAGTCGGTTGCAGTTTTGTTATGGAAAGCGCGGAAAACCAGCGCTTGCCGATACATTTGGCAAGGGAACCATTCGTTTCAACATATCTCACTCAAATGGGGTCGCTCTTTTTGCTTTCACTCGAGACCGTGAAATAGGTGTGGACATCGAAAAGATTCGCGATATTGCTGAGATGGACCAGATAGCTGAACGCTTCTTTTCTGCAAGAGAGAATGCTGTTTTTCGTGCATTGCCTAAAAGCAAGAAGAAAGAAGCGTTTTTTAACTGCTGGACCCGCAAGGAAGCCTTTATAAAGGCAATCGGAGACGGTTTGTCTTATCCTTTAGACAAGTTTGACGTATCGCTGGTCCCAGGTGAACCAGCAAGGCTACTAAGAACAGAAGGAGATTCAAAGGGAGCATCCCGATGGTCCATTCAGGAGTTGAATCCTGTCTCTGGATTCGCTGCTGCTTTTGCCGTGGAGGGACGAATCCGGCGACTTCATTGTCGGCAATGGGGGGATAGCATGCCAGAACTACAAGATTCAACACCGGTTTATCAAAATTAAACGCCCAGAAGGAACCAAGGAGGAACAATTCAACGGGATAATTAATCAGCAAGGTAATTACGCCGTTTTCTGAGAGAACCAAATGACCGTCAAGTGAAAGGCTTGCAAAATGAATAGGGAAGAGCAGGAAGAGACCACGATCTACAAGGTCGTCGTGAATCATGAAGAGCAGTACTCGATATGGCCTGCTGGCGGAGAGAACCCTCTCGGCTGGAGGGATGCAGGCAAGACCGGGCTCAGGACGAAATGCCTGGCATACATCAAGCAAGTATGGACCGACATGAGGCCGCTCAGCCTTAAGAAGAAAATAGAGGAGACTTCGAGTGGAGCGAATGACACTGAGACAGATTATCCCAAAGATGCGTGTATCCATCATGTCTTTGAGGCTCAGGTGGAGCAGACACCCGATGCCGTGGCAGTACTCTTTGAAGACCAGCAACTGACCTACCGGGAACTAAATCGCAAGGCGAATCATCTCGCGCATCACTTGCAAAAGCTCGGGGTAGGACCAGAGGTGAAGGTAGGTCTCAGCGTGGAGCGTTCAGTGGAGATGGTGGTGGGCGTGCTGGGCATCCTCAAAGCCGGTGGAGCGTATGTACCTTTGGATCCGGTGTATCCGAAGGATCGGTTGTCTTTCATGATTCAGGAAACGCAGGTACCGGTGCTATTGACTCAGGAACGACTTCCTAAAAAACTTGCCGAGTACGGAGCATACGTGATTTGCCTGGATAGAGACTGGCCTCTAATTTCGCAGCAGAGTGAAGAAAACGTGAATAGCAGGGCTTCGGCGGCAACTCTATCCCATGTGATATATACTTCCGGGTCTACTGGAATGCCAAAAGGCGTGATGGTCACGCATGCCAGTTTGTGTCACAATGTGCAGGCTATTCGGGTACCACTGTGTGTCACCTCTGACGATGTTTATCTCCATACAGCATCTACAGCGTTTACGTCATCCTTGAGACAGTTGCTGGTGCCTCTGTCTATAGGTGCTACTGTTGTCATTACGACTCCCGAGCAGAGAACAAATCCATTGGCGCTCTTTGACTTGATTAAGCGGCACGGTGTGACGATCATGGATACCGTCGCATCTTTTTGGGAAAACTGTACTTACGCACTTGCCCGCCTGGAACCACAATTAAGAAATGGCCTTCTGGAGAACAAGCTGCGCTTGATACTCTCTTCTGGTGGAGAGCTGCCGTCCAACATTCCGAGAAACTGGAGTTTTGAATTCAAGCATGGCGCGTGTCTTGTCAACATGTACGGTCAAACGGAGACCATCGGAAACATCCTTGTCTATCCAATTCCCGGCAAGGATGATGATAGAGTGAAGGTCGTTCCCCTCGGGCCGCCCATAGCTCACACGCAGGTTTACCTGTTAGATCAGCACCTACAACCTGTTCCTGTCGGGGTTCCTGCTGAATTGCACATTGGCGGTCTCAGCCTGGCCCGTGGGTACCTCAACCGGTCTGAGCTGACCGCCGAGAAATTTGTCCCCAACCCCTTCAGCGCCGAACCGGGGGCGCGCCTTTACAAGACCGGTGATCTGGGGCGTTTTCTACCTGATGGCGCTATCGAATTTCTCGGCCGTATCGACCTTCAGATAAATATCAGAGGTTTTCGTATTGAGCCGGGAGAGATCGAAGCGGTCCTGAAGCAGCATTCAACTGTATGGGAGACCGTGGTCGTGGCCCGGGATGATGTGCCTGGCGACAAGCGCCTGGTGGCCTATTTTGTGCCTGACCCAGAGGATGCGCCCTTCATCAGTGAACTGCATGGCTTGTTGAACGAGAAACTGCCCGAGTACATGGTGCCGTCG